>NZ_JAUMSQ010000385.1:0-6535 GCF_030519285.1 Mycolicibacterium arseniciresistens | reverse complement strand
CGCCGGCGGGACCGGCACCGGCCGAGGCGCCCGCGCCCACCGACCCGGACTCCGTCGTGGGCACGGAAACGGCTGCAGCGCAGACGATCCCGGGCGGTCCGGAGGTGCGTCCCGCGCTCGGCGATCCGGCCGAGGTGGCCAAGACGCTGGTCGCCGAGGCGCGTCACGGCGCGGATGTGGTCCGGCTGGTCTCCGGTGACCCGCTGTCGGTGGACTCCGTCATCACCGAGATCAACACGCTGGCCAAGAGCCACCTGGACTTCGAGGTGGTGCCCGGACTGCCGGACACCACCGCCGTTCCGAGCTACGCCGGGCTGCCGCTGGGCTCCACCCACACCGTCGCCGACGTGCGCGGGGACGTGGACTGGGCCGCGCTGGCCGCCGCACCCGGACCGCTGATCCTGCACGCCACCGCATCTCATCTGCCCGACGCGGCCCGCACGCTGATCGAATACGGCCTGGCCGACGCGACGCCCGCTGTCGTGACCGCCAACGGCACCACCTGCCAGCAGCGCTCGGTGGAGTCGACCCTGAGCGGCCTGATCGACAAGGCGGTGCTGACCGCACCCGACGCCAGCGGCGCGCTGTCCCCGCTGACCGGGCCGCTGGTGGTGACCATCGGCAAGACCGTCGCGCACCGCGCCAGGCTGAACTGGTGGGAGAGCCGCGCGCTGTACGGCTGGACCGTGCTCGTCCCGCGCACCAAGGACCAGGCCGGCGAGATGAGCGACAAGCTTGTCGGCCACGGCGCACTGCCGATCGAGGTGCCCACCATCGCCGTCGAGCCGCCGCGCAGTCCCGCGCAGATGGAACGCGCGGTCAAGGGTCTGGTGGACGGCCGGTTCCAGTGGGTCGTGTTCACCTCCACCAACGCCGTGCGTGCGGTGTGGGAGAAGTTCAACGAGTTCGGCCTCGACGCCCGGGCGTTCTCCGGGGTCAAGATCGCCTGCGTCGGTCAGGCCACGGCGGACAAGGTGCGCGCGTTCGGCATCAATCCCGAGCTGGTGCCGACCGGCGAGCAGTCCTCCCTCGGCCTGCTCGACGACTTCCCGCCGTATGACGAGATCTTCGACCCGGTGAACCGGGTGCTGCTGCCGCGCGCGGACATCGCCACCGAGACGCTGGCCGAGGGCCTGCGCGAGCGCGGCTGGGAGATCGAGGACGTCACCGCGTACCGGACGGTGCGCGCCGCACCGCCGCCGGCGCACACCCGCGAGATGATCAAGACCGGCGGCTTCGACGCGGTCTGCTTCACCTCGAGCTCGACGGTGCGCAACCTGGTCGGCATCGCAGGCAAGCCGCACGCCCGCACCATCGTCGCGTGCATCGGGCCCAAGACCGCGGAGACCGCGGCGGAATTCGGACTGCGCGTCGATGTGCAGCCCGAGATCGCCGCGGTGGGTCCGCTGGTCGACGCGCTCGCCGAGCATGCGGCGCGGCTGCGTGCCGAGGGCGCGCTGCCTCCGCCGCGTAAGAAGAGCCGCCGGCGGTAGCGGTGGCCTTCCCCCGGCACCGGCCGAGGCGGTTGCGCTCGACGCCGGCCATGCGCCGGCTGGTGGCGCAGACGTCCCTGGAGCCACGGCACCTGGTGTTGCCGATGTTCGTCGCCGACGGCATCGACGAGCCGCGTCCCATCGCCTCCATGCCGGGCGTCTTCCAGCACACCAGGGACTCGCTGCGGCGGGCGGCCGCGGACGCGGTGGCGGCCGGGGTGGGTGGCCTGATGCTGTTCGGGGTGCCCCGCGACGAGGACAAGGACCCGCTGGGCTCGGCCGGGTCGGCGCCCGACGGCGTCCTCAACGCCGCGCTGCGGGACCTGGCCGCCGACCTCGGTGAGCAGACCGTGCTGATGGCCGACACCTGCCTCGACGAATTCACCGATCACGGGCACTGCGGGGTGGTCGACGAACGCGGCAGGGTGGACAACGACCTGACCAATGAGCGATACGTGAAACTTGCTGTGGCGCAGGCGGATGCGGGCGCCCACGTCGTCGGCCCGAGCGGCATGATGGACGGTCAGGTGGCCGCCATCCGCGACGGACTCGACGCCGCCGGGCACACCGACACCGCCATCCTGGCCTACGCCGCCAAGTTCGCGTCCGGCTTCTACGGCCCGTTCCGCGAGGCGGTGGCGTCCAGCCTGCAGGGCGACCGGCGCACGTACCAGCAGGAGCCCGGCAACGCCAGGGAGGCGCTGCACGAGGTGCGACTCGACATCGACGAGGGCGCCGACATCGTGATGGTCAAGCCGGCGATGAGCTATCTCGACGTGGTGCGGGCCGCCGCCGACATCTCGCCGGTGCCGGTGGCGGCCTATCAGGTGTCCGGTGAGTACGCGATGATCTGCGCCGCCGCGGCCAACGGCTGGATCGATGAGCGCACCGTCGCGCTGGAGACGCTCACCGGGATCAGGCGCGCTGGCGCCGACCTCGTCCTCACGTACTGGGCGGCCGACGTGGCCGACTGGCTGGCGTGACGGAGACGACCGACCGGCCGCCTGACGTCGACACCGGATTCTGGCTGTGGATGGTCGCGCTGCCGCTGATGGTGATCGGCTACGTGGTGGACGTCGTGGTGTCGCCGGTGGGCCCGGCGGTGCTGCGGTACGCCTCGGCGGGCCTGGTGGCGGTGGTGCTGTCCGCGGTGGTGGTGACGTTCCTGATCCTGATGCGCTCCGGCTACCGCTGGGCGCGCACGCTGCTGACCGGTGGCGCCGTGGCCTCGGTGGTGTACGCCGCGGCGAACCTGTTCACCACCGAACGGGAGACCCCCGCGGCGCTGCTGTACGCCGTCGCCACCATCGTCGGGTCGGTGCTGATCGGCGGCGGGATCTTCCTCCTGCACCGCAAGGACGCCCACGGCTGGTTCACCCGGTGAACCGTTAGGCTGGCCCGGATGTCGGCACCGCAGCAGCCCCTGAGCAGACCACGCATCGTCGACGTGGCGTTCTGGCTGCTCGCCGTCGGCGCGGTCGTCCTCATCGGCGGTGGCATGCTGGCGGCCACGGTGAGCTTCGACGCGGCCCGCGGCGCGATCGACTCGGCCGTCTCCGACGAGCAGGTCCGCCAGTACCTCCTGCTCTACCGCGGGATGGGGATCGGGTCGGTGCTCAGCGGCGTCGGGCTGGCCTTCCTGGCCGGTCGGACCCGGGGCGGCGATGCGCGGTTCCGTCGCGCCACCATCGGTCTCGGGTTGGCGGTCACGGTGCTCCTCGCGATCCTGGCCTTCGTGTTCGCCATCGCTCAACCGGTCACCCTGGCGGCGGTCCTGCCGATCGTGG
Organism: Mycolicibacterium arseniciresistens; assembly: GCF_030519285.1. Taxonomy (NCBI): domain Bacteria; kingdom Bacillati; phylum Actinomycetota; class Actinomycetes; order Mycobacteriales; family Mycobacteriaceae; genus Mycobacterium; species Mycolicibacterium arseniciresistens. The sequence goes on along the minus strand of NZ_JAUMSQ010000385.1, from coordinate 3,255 downwards.
CCGGTGTGATCCTGTTGACCCGCCCGGCTTCGTCGGCCTGGTACACCGCGAAGGACCCAACGTGAGCGACAACGCCGCGCCCGTGCAGGTGCTGTTCCGCGAACCCGGAGCCAGCTGGTGGTGGCTGCTCGCCGGTCCCGTGGCCGGGGTGACGATGGCCATGATCCAGCTGTCGGCGGGCTACGGGATGCAACCCCTGGTGCCCGGGATGTTCCTCGTGCTGGTGACCGGCTTCCTCGCCATCCAGGTGAAGGCCGCGCGTATCCACACCTCGGTCGAATTGACGCCGTTGACCCTGCGGCAGGGCGCCGAGACCATCCAGATCGTCGACATCGTGCGGATCTTCCCGCCCGCGGAGGGCAGGGAGATCCTGCCGTGGCAGTCCTCGCGCGCGCTCGGCGAGCTCACCGGCGTGCCGCGGGGCCGCACCGGTATCGGCCTCAAGCTCAGCGGCGGCCGCCATGCCCAGGCGTGGGCGCGACGGCACGCCGATCTGCGTGCGGCGCTGACCGGTCTGGTCGGCGAGCAGGCGGCGTGAAGGCCCGCCTGCGGGCGACGGTCGAGCTGGTGCTGGCCGGTGTCGCCGCCGTCGGATGCGTGCTGAGCTGGCTCTCGGCCCGCTCGACGGTGGTGGTGGCTCCCGTCGTCGCGGGCGAGCCGGCGACCTCCCAGCCGGTGTACTCGGCCCCGGCGCTGGTGCTGGCGCTGCTGCTGGCGACCGTGGCCGGCGTGCTGGCGGTGCTCGCCGTCGCGCGGATGCGGCGCCGCTGACCTCGGGTGAGCCCCGTCACAACTCTGTTGGTACAAAGTGCAAAATCTGTAACACTGTTCCTCATGACCGAGCTGGCCGAGAACGACGCCGCGAACGACACGCCCCCCGACGCGCTCCCACTGGGGCCGCAGTCGCTGGTGTGGCGGTACTTCGGCGACAACCGGATGTACCTGATCGGGCCGCGGCCCGCCGTGCTGCAAAACATGCTCGCCGAACTCGGCCAGGGCGTGCTCGACCATTCGGTGTTCTTCGACGACACCGCCGCGCGGGTGAAGCGGTCGCTGCCGCCGATCTTCATGACGGTGTACGGCGCCGACGACGCCAACGAGGGCTTCAACGTGCGCGACTTCCACCACGACATCAAGGGCGAGATGCCCGACGGCCGCAGGTACCACGCGCTGGATCCCGAGACGTACTTCTGGGCGCACGCCACGTTCCTCGAGCAGGTGCTGTACTTCGCCGACACCTTCGTCAAGAAGTTGTCGCAGGCCGAGAAGGAACAGATCTACGCCGAGTCGAAGACCTGGTACCGCCGCTACGGCGTGAGTGACCGGCCCATGCCCGCCGACTACGCCGAGTTCGAGCGCTACTGGAAGCGGATGCTCGACGAGACCGTCGTCGCGCACAAGACGGCCCAATACGGCGTCGGCTACGTCACCAAGGGGTTCCCCTGCCCCAAGGGCGTGCACCCGGCCGTGTGGCGGGTGGTGTCGGTGGCGTTCGATCCGCTCGCGGCCTTCCTGACGACCGGTGGTCTGCCGCCGCAGGCACGCCGGCTGCTCGGGCTGCCGTGGTCGGACCGCCAGGAGCGCCGGTATCAGCGCTTCGCCGCGCTGTGGCGGTCACGGCCGGTCAACTGGCTGTGGGACCGGCTGCCGATGTCGGTGCGCTACAACAAGTACGCACAACAGGGCTACTCGCGTGCCGACGCAGGCGCCTGACCCGGCCACCGAGGCCATCCTCGACGCGGCCGTCGCCGAGTTCGAGCAGCACGGCTTCCGCCGGGTCGCCCTCGACGACGTGGCCCGCCGCGCCGGCGTCAGCCGCACCACCATCTACCGGCGGTTCGCCAATCGCGACGAACTGGTGGCCGCGGTCGTCGAGCGGGAGAATCTCGCGCTGTTCGCCGACATCGCCGCCGAACTCGCCCGGTCGGGCCCCCAGGCGAACTATTACGTCGAGGCGTTCGTGCTGTCGATCCAGCGCTTCCGCACCCACCGGGTGCTGCAACGGATGATGACCGACGAACCCGGCTTCGTGATGGCGCTGGCACACCAGCACTGGGCCGCCGCGATCGAGCGGATGGCCGAGGCGCTGCGGGTGATCTTCCCGGCGGGGTTCGCCGACCGGATCGGGCCGCAGGCCGTCAACGAGTTGGCCGACACGATCCTGCGCTACGCCGCCATGGTGCTGTTGCTGCCGAGCGCCGCACCGCTCGACACCGACGACGGTCTGCGCGCATTCGCCACTCGGCACTTCCTGCCCAGCCTGCCCGCCGCGCTGCGAGCCGTTCCCGCCTGACCAGCTTCCTGTTTCCTGGCTCACACTTTCGGGCAGTCTGCAGCCATGGCTACCGAACAACAAGAACAGCAGGATCAGAGCGACAACGCCGACGGCGACCAGCAGGAACAGCAGGATCAGAGCAACAGCGCCGACGGCGACCAGCAAAACGTCGAGAAGAACGACGCCGGCCAGTTGACCGAGAAACCCGAGGTCACTGACGAGCACAAGGAAAAGGCCAAGGAGATGCGCAAGGCCTACGAAGAGGATCTGGAGACCACGACGCTGCCCGGCAGCGACGGCACGGTCTCCGGGACCGCGGTCTCCGACTGGGTCGACGAGAAGGACAAGGGAAACATCGAGACCTCCGCCGAGGAGGGCAAGGTCGAGTACCGGAAGTCCGACGAGTTCAAGAAGCTCCAGGAGGGCTGATCTCCTAGAGTGGGCGCCGTGACGGCCCTGGATCGCATCGCCCCCGAGTTCGTCGAGATGGCCCACGCGATCGTGTGGGCGTCGGTGGCCACGGTCGGTCCCGACGGCCGGCCCCGCACTCGCATCCTGCATCCGATCTGGGAGTGGGACGGCACGGATCTGGTCGGGTGGATCGCGACGTCACCCACTCCGTTGAAGGAATCGCATCTCGCGGCTCATCCCGATGCCTCGGTGAGCTACTGGACAACCACGCACGACACCTGCAGCGCCGAATGCGCCGCCGAGTGGGTCCTCGACGACGAGCGCCGCACCAGGGTCTGGCAGCTGTTCGAGAACGGACCCGAACCGGTCGGTTACGACCCGGCGATCATCGAACCGTGGCGCGACGGGCCCACGTCCGCGGCGTTCGCCGCGTGGCGGCTGACGCCGTACCGGCTGCGCGTGATGCCCGGCACCGTGATGACGCAGGGCGAGCGGCACCGGCTGCTCACCTGGTCGGCGGGCGGCTAGACGGTATGGAGGCGACTTGAGGCCGAAGGCCTCGGGCTGCA
>NZ_JAUMSQ010000384.1:0-4710 GCF_030519285.1 Mycolicibacterium arseniciresistens | reverse complement strand
GTGTGCCGGTGGTGCGGCAGGCACGACCCGGTGTCGCGCTGCACGCGGTGCGGGTCGGGTGCGGTGCGGGCGGTGGTCGTCGGCGCCCGCCGCACCGCGGAGGAACTCGGCCGGGCGTTCCCCGGGCAGTCGGTGATCACGTCGTCTGGGGAGTCGGTGGTTGCGACGGTGGGCGAGGGACCGGCACTCGTCGTCGCCACGCCGGGAGCCGAACCCGTCGCCCCGCAGGGGTACGGAGCGGCGCTGCTGCTGGACAGCTGGGCCCTGCTGGGCCGCCAGGACCTGCGCGCCGCGGAGGACACACTGCGGAGGTGGCTGTCGGTGGCCACACTGGTCCGCCCGCGCGGGGACGGCGGCGTGGTCGTCGTGGTCGCCGAGACGTCGCTGCCGACCGTGCAGGCGCTGATCCGCTGGGATCCGGTCGGTCACGCCGAACTGGAACTCGATTCGCGCGCCGAGGTGGGTCTGCCACCGAGCTCGCACATGGCCGCGGTCGACGGCGTGCCGCCCGCGGTGACCGCGCTCCTCGACGAGGCCGAACTCCCCGCCGGGACCGACGTGCTCGGGCCGGTCGAACTGCCGCCCGGTGTGCGCAAGCCGGCAGGCCTTCCCGCAGGCGCCGAGGTGATCCGGATGCTGGTGCGCGTCGACCGCGGCCGTGGCCACGAACTGGCCGCCGCGCTACGCCGGGCGATCGGCGTGCAGAGCGCGCGGCGCGAACACGAACCGGTTCGCGTGCAGATGGACCCGTTGCACATAGGGTGAGTCGCACGCGGCGTCTCACGCCGGACGGGAGGTTCTCATGCGGCGGCCGATCGCCTGGCTGATCACCGCGGGAGTCATCGCGATCGGGTTGCTCTGGCCGCTTCTCCTGGAAGCCGGCGGCGGCGGTGGCCAGGTCGACGATCCGGTGGTGTTCAGCAACTATCGCGCCGAGTACACCGTCGCCGCCGACGGAACCCTGTACGCGACCGAGACCATCACCGCCGAGTTCCCGGGCGGACGGCACGGCCTGTTCCGGTACTGGGACGTCGGCAACCGGAACAGTCCGCACGTGCGGCAGATCCCGGAGATCACGTCGATCATCCTCGACGGTGCGCCCGCGAACTACCGGATGCTCTGGGAGAGCGGCGACCGGTTCCGGGTGGCCAAGATCGGCGACGCCGACATCACGCTCGACGCCGGCGCGCACATCTTCGAGATCCGTTACGCGATCCCGGGTGTGCTGGACCCGGGAAGCACGGGCGCCGACCGGACATTCGCCGCGACCACCGGTGAGCCGAACTCACGCTCGGCGTTCTACTGGAATGTCATCGCACCGGCGTGGAACAACACCATCGAGCGGGCCGACATCACGGTGCGACTGCCGGGGCCGGTCACCGGGGCGCAGTGCAGCGTCGGGGTGGGCGTCGGTCGGGCCTGCCGCGACCTTGCCGTCGACGGTGACACCGTCACCCTTCAGGCGCTGAACCTGAAGCCCGGTACGCCGGTGACGCTGCGCGCGGGCCTGGACGTCGCGACGCCCGCCCGCGCCGAGCTGCCGTGGACCTACTACTGGGACCGCATCTTCGGACGGTCGACCACCACCGCCGCCTGGGTCGCCGCGCTCACCGCACTGGGCGCCGCCGGCGGGTGGCTGTCGTCACGCGCGACGCGCGAAACGCCGCCGGGATTCCCGCTGCAGTACGCGCCGCCGCGGGGTCTCGGACCGGTTCAGGTCGAGTACATCCGCACCGAGACCGTCCCCAAGCACGGGTTGACGGCGACGCTGTTCCACCTGGCCGACCGCGGCCTCGTCGACCTGCGGCAGGTCAACTCCGATCAGTGGAACGTGCGCGGGGTCGCCGAACGCGGCGCCTGGGCCGACGTCGACCCGGTCAGCGTCGCAGTCGGATCGGCGCTCAAGGTGATGTCGCCCGGCTCGGAGTTCGAGGCCAAGAAGGCGGTTTCCGCGGGCAAGAAGCTCGAGAAGGCCAAGAAGGAGATGGCCGACGCCGTCGAGAAATGGGCTGTCGACGGCGGGCTGCTGGTCAAGCAGAAGAAGGAGCTGTGGGCCACGATCGCCAGTGGCATCGCGTTCGTCCTTGCGGTGTGCGGGTTCTTCCGGTGGGGCTTCCCGGCCACCATGTGGGGGCTGCCGTTCGCCGCCTTCTTCCTGTTCTCCCTGTCGTCGTGGTCGAAAGGGGTGGGCACCCGGCGTACCGCCGCCGGCCGCGAACTGTGGTCACAGGTGGGCGGATTCCACCGGATGCTGGCCACCGACTCGGCCGAGACCCGGTTCGATTTCGCCGCGCGCAAGGACCTCTACACCGCCTACATGCCTTTCGCGGTCGCTGCGGGGGCCGCGGCGCTGTGGGCTGCGAAATATCAGACCACGATGGGAATGCCTGCGCCGCAACCGGAGTGGTACAACTCGTCGTCGACGTCGGGCTCCGGATTCATGGGGTCCGCCGGCGGTGACTTCGACAGCTTCGAGTCGGCGCTGTCGTCGTCGATCGGGGCCTACACCGCCTCGCAGGCGTCCTCTTCGTCGAGCAGTAGCAGCAGCTCCAGCAGTGGCGGCGGCGGCGGTGGCGGCGGTGGCGGAGGAGGAGGCGGCTCGTGGTGAGATTCCTGCTCGTACTGATCCTGGTGCTGGCCGTCGCGGTGCTGGTGGGATTCGTGATGGGCTACAACCGGCTTCGGGCCGCCGACGTCCGCGTCGCCGAGGCCCTCGCCGGCATCGACGTCGAGTTGACCCGGCGGGCCTCGTTGATCCCCGGCCTGGTGCACACCGTCACGACGTTCGCCGCGCACGAGAAGACGATCCTCGACCACGTCACCGCGGCACGCGCGGCGCTGACGGCGGCCACCGGCAGCACGTCGGTGACCCAGCGCAGCACCGCCGAACGCGATCTCGACACCGCGGTGCGCGAGGTGGTCGCGCTGGGGCAGAACTACCCGCAACTCTCGTCGTCGAGCAACTTCCTGCAGCTGCAGGACAATCTCGCCGACACCGAGAACAAGCTGGCATTCGCCCGCCAGTACTACAACGACGCGGTCGCCACGTTGAACCGGCTCGCCACCACCATCCCCTGGATGTTCGTCGCGCCGCTCGCGGGCACCACCACGCGCGAGTACTACCAGACGCCCCGGTGAGCCGGCGCTTCCCTAGACTGTCGCGGTGCGCATCGTCTTCGCCGGCACGCCGGATCCCGCCGTGCCGTCGCTGCGACGGCTGCTCGCCTCGCCTCACCACGAGGTGATCGCCGTGCTCACCCGCCCGGACGCCGCGTCGGGCAGGCGCGCGAAGCCCTCGCCGTCGCCCGTCGCCGAGGTGGCCCTCGAACACGGCGTACCGGTGCTGCGCCCGCAGCGGCCCAACTCCGAGGAGTTCGTCGCCGAACTGAGCGCCCTGCAACCGGACTGCTGCGCGGTGGTCGCCTACGGCGCGCTGCTGCGCGAGCCGCTGCTGGCCGTGCCCCGGAACGGCTGGATCAACCTGCACTTCTCGCTGCTGCCCGCCTGGCGCGGCGCCGCGCCCGTGCAGGCCGCCATCGCCGCAGGCGACACGGTGACCGGAGCCACCACGTTCCTGATCGAACCGGCGCTGGACTCCGGACCGGTCTACGGGGTGGTCACCGAGACCATCCGTCCCACCGACACCGCCGGTGGGCTCCTCGAACGCCTCGCGGTGTCGGGAGCCGCCCTGCTCGAGACCACCCTCGACGGCATCGCCGACGGCACCCTGACCGCGGTGCCCCAGCCGTCCGACGGGGTGACGGTGGCGCCGAAGATCACCGTCGACGAGGCCCGGGTGCGATGGGACCTGCCCGCCCACGCCGTCGACCGCCGGATCCGGGCGGTCACGCCGAGTCCCGGCGCCTGGACCATGATCGGTGACCTCCGGGTCAAGGTGGGGCCGGTCACGATCGACGACACCGCCGCAGATGCCCTGGCGCCCGGGGAGATTCGCGTGTCGCGGGGCGGCGTGCTGGTGGGCACCGGTTCGGCGGCCGTCCGGCTGGACATGATCCAGCCGCCCGGCAAGAAGATGATGAGTGCAGGCGACTGGGCCAGGGGCGCCCGACTCGACGGATCGGTCCGCGCCCAGTGACCCGGCCCAGGAACACCAAGCGGCCCCGCCGGACACCGCTCGATCCGGCCCGCCGCGCGGCCCTCGACGTCCTGCGGGCGGTGTCCGAGCGGGACGCGTACGCCAACCTGGCGTTGCCCGCGATGCTGCGGGAACGCGGGATCACCGGCCGCGACGCCGCTTTCGCGACCGAACTGACGTACGGCGCCTGCCGCACCCGCGGCCTGCTCGACGCCGTGATCGAACGCGCGGCAGGGCGGCCGGTCGACCGCATCGACCCGATGCTGCTCGACCTGCTGCGGCTGGGCGCCTATCAGCTGCTGCGCACCCGGGTGGAACCTCACGCCGCGGTGTCCACCACCGTCGAACAGGCCGGCATCGAGTTCGACACGGCGCGAGCGGGTTTCGTCAACGGCGTGCTACGGACCATCGGTAGGCGCGACGAACAGTCCTGGATCGCCGAACTCGCACCGCCCGCGGACGCCGACCCGGTCGGCCACACCGCGTTCACACATGCCCACCCGCGGTGGATCGCGCAGGCGTTCACCGATGCGCTCGGCGCGGACGCCGGACAGCTGGACGCCGTGCTCGGAGCGGACAACGAACGACCGGTGGTGCACCTGGCGGCACGCCCC
>NZ_JAUMSQ010000383.1:0-599 GCF_030519285.1 Mycolicibacterium arseniciresistens | reverse complement strand
CACCCGCGGTGGATCGCGCAGGCGTTCACCGATGCGCTCGGCGCGGACGCCGGACAGCTGGACGCCGTGCTCGGAGCGGACAACGAACGACCGGTGGTGCACCTGGCGGCACGCCCCGGCGTGCTCGGCGCCGACGCGCTGGCCGAGGCCGTCGGCGGCACCGCCGGCCGCTACTCGCCGTACGCCGTGCACCTGCCCAGCGGCGACCCCGGCGCCCTCGAGCCCGTGCGCAACGGCACCGCGCTGGTGCAGGACGAGGGCAGCCAGCTGGTGGCCCTGGCACTGACGCGGGCTCCGGTCGACGGCGACACCGGCCGCTGGCTGGACCTGTGCTCCGGACCGGGTGGCAAGACCGCGATGCTGGCCGCCATCGGCGCCGGGACGGGCGCCCGGGTGACGGCCGTCGAACCGGCACCCGCCCGCGCCGACATGGTGCAGCAGAACACCCTCGGCCTCGGGGTCGAGGTGGTGCGCGCCGACGGCCGCGACAGCGGGCTGGCGCCCGGGTTCGACCGGGTGCTGGTCGACGCGCCGTGCACCGGCCTCGGCGCGCTGCGCCGCAGACCCGAGGCCCGCTGGCGCAGGCAGCCCGGTGACGT
>NZ_JAUMSQ010000382.1:0-1224 GCF_030519285.1 Mycolicibacterium arseniciresistens | reverse complement strand
CGACGCGCCGTGCACCGGCCTCGGCGCGCTGCGCCGCAGACCCGAGGCCCGCTGGCGCAGGCAGCCCGGTGACGTGCCCGCGCTGGCGAAACTGCAACGTGAACTCCTCGCGGCGGCGATCGCGCTCACCCGCCCGGGCGGCGTGGTGCTCTACGCCACCTGCTCGCCGCACCTGGCCGAGACGGTGGGCGTGGTGGCCGACGCGCTGCGCCGCCACCCGGTCACCGCGCTGGACACCCGGCCGATGTTCGCCGCGGGCCGCGACCCGCTGCCCGACCTCGGCGACGGCCCGTACGTCCAGCTGTGGCCGCACCGGCACGGCACCGACGCGATGTTCGCCGCGGCGCTGGAAGTAGGGTGAAATCCATGCCGGAGCAACCGATGATCGCGCCGTCGATCCTGGCCGCCGACTTCGCCCGACTGGCGGACGAGACCGCCGTCGTGACGGGCGCCGACTGGCTGCACGTCGACGTGATGGACAACCACTTCGTGCCGAACCTCACGCTCGGCCTGCCGGTGGTCGAGTCGCTGCTCAAGGTCACCGACATCCCGATGGACTGCCATCTGATGATCGAGGATCCGGACCGGTGGGCCCCGCCGTACGCGGAGGCAGGCGCCTACAACGTCACCTTCCACGCCGAGGCGACGGACAACCCGGTGGGCGTGGCCCGCGACATCCGCGCCGCAGGCGCCAAGGCCGGCCTCTCGGTGAAGCCCGGGACATCGCTGGAGCCCTACCTGGAGATCCTCCGCGACTTCGACACCCTGCTGGTGATGTCCGTCGAGCCCGGCTTCGGCGGCCAGAAGTTCATCCCCGAGGTGCTGACGAAGGTGGCCACCGCCCGCCGGCTCGTCGACGCCGGCGAACTGACGATCCTGGTCGAGATCGACGGCGGCATCAACGCCGACACCATCGAGGCGGCCGCCGAGGCCGGGGTGGACTGCTTCGTCGCCGGGTCCGCGGTCTACAGCGCCGAGGATCCCGCGGCCGCCGTGGCGTCGCTGCGCCAGCGGGCCGCAGGGGCATCCCGACACCTGGTGCTGTGACCCCCGAGGCCGCGATGCGGCTGGCCGTCGAACACGCCGACCGCGTGAAGGGCACGACCTATCCCAACCCGCCGGTGGGTGCGGTGATCCTCGACGCGGAGGGTGAGGTCGCCGGCGTGGGCGCCACCGAGCCGCCGGGCGGGCCGCATGCCGAGGTGGTCGCACTGCGGCGGGCCG
>NZ_JAUMSQ010000381.1:0-3313 GCF_030519285.1 Mycolicibacterium arseniciresistens | reverse complement strand
TCAGACGTCGGCGCCGTTCCTGCGCGGCCTGACCGGCGCCGACGGCGTGGCACTGTTCGGCCGCGACGGTGACCTGCTGGCCCGCGACCCCGCCGACGAACCGGTGTGGACGGCCGACGTCGTCGACGATTGCGAACGCACGGCGGCGCAGTCCATCTCCGGTGAGCGCCGGGTGCTCGAGGCCGGCCGGACGTCGGCGGTGGTGGCGCAGCCCCTGCTCGCCGAGGACGGCGACGTGCTCGGCGTCCTGGTCGTGGTGACCACCCGCACGCCGGGCCCCGGCCTGCTCGGCGCCGTCGGAGAGGTCGCCCGGTATGCGGCCAGCCAGCTCGAACTCGCCGAGCTCGACGCGTCGCGGGCCCGGCTCGACCGCGCCGAGGTGCTCGCGCTGCGCGCCCAGATCAGCCCGCACTTCATCTACAACGCACTCAACACGATCGCCTCGTTCGTGCGCACCGATCCCGACCGGGCCCGCGAGCTGATCCTCGAGTTCGCCGACTTCACCCGCTACTCCTTCCGCGCGGCGGGCCCGTACACCACGCTGGCCGACGAGCTCCGCAACATCGACCGGTATCTGACACTCGAGCGCGCGCGGTTCGGCACTGCGCTGGACGTCCGCCTGCAGGTGGCTCCGGAGGTGCTCAACGTCGTCGTGCCTTTCCTGGCGCTGCAGCCGCTGGTGGAGAACGCGGTGCGACACGGCCTCGCCAGTCAGGCCGGCGGATCGGTCGAGATCATCGCCCGCGACGAGGGGTCGGACTGCGTCATCACCATCGAAGACGACGGCGCGGGAATGGATCCCGCGGCGCTGAGGGCGGGCTCGGGCGACGCGCTCAACGCGGCGACCACCGAGTCGGCGCACGTCGGCCTGACGAATGTGGATCATCGCCTGCGGGCGGCGTTCGGCAACGATTACGGTCTGGTGGTCGAAACCGCGATCGGTGCGGGCACCAAGGTGATGATGCGGGTGCCGAAGTTCCGGTCCGGTGTCCGGGCCGGCGGAGGAGCGTTCGGGTGAAGGTCAGATGACCGGCCTGACGGTGCTCGCCGTCGACGACGAGGCGCCGGCTCGCGACGAACTGGCCTACCTGCTCGGCCGCCATCCCGGCATCGCCGAGGTGCACAGCGCCGCCGACGCCACCTCGGCACTGCGGGAACTCAACCAGCGCACCATCGACGCGATCTTCCTCGACATCAACATGCCGGGGCTGTCCGGCATCGAACTCGCCGGTGTGCTCGCCAACTTCGCACACCGGCCCGCGGTGGTGTTCGTCACCGCTCACGAGGACAAGGCGGTCGCCGCGTTCGACGTCGGCGCCGTCGACTACCTGCTCAAGCCGATCCGTCAGGAACGCCTCGACGAGGCGGTGCGCCGCGTCGTGGCTGCGCGGTCCGCCGAACCCGCGTCCGCGGAGGCCGCGGCGGCGCCGGAGTCCGACGTCATCCCCGCCGAGGTGGGTGGCGTCACCCACCTGGTGCCGCGCGAGAGCATCGGGTGGGTGGAGGCGGACGGTGACTACGCGCGGCTGCACTCGGCATCCGGCTCGCACCTGGTGCGGATCCCCCTGAGCACTCTCGAAACACAGTGGCGCAACTACGGTTTCCAGCGCATCCACCGCTCCTACCTGGTGGCGCTGCGGCTGGTGACGGGGCTGCGCACCGCCGACGGTGCGGTGCTGGTGCGGTTGCGCGCCAACGGCGCGTCGCCCGCCGTCGAGCTCCCGGTGAGCCGGCGTCAGGCCCGGGAGCTGCGTGACCGGGTGGTCCGCGATCCGATGCGTCATCTCAAACCGCTGGCTGGCGATGAGTAGCCCGGACCGGCCCCAGCGCGAGCGCGTCGTGCTGGCCCACCGCCGCGGCGCACGCATGGTGCGCACCCGCGTCGAGGTGCAGGAGCAGACCCAGGTCGGCGACGCACTGGTGCGCGGCCTGGTGCGGGCGCAGTTGGGCCTTGCGCTGCGGCTGGCCGCCGTGGTGATGTCCGCCGTCACCGCGATCGTCGTGGTGAACAGCGCCTTTCCCGGCCTCGCCGACGTCGACGTGGCGGGTGTCCGGGCCAACTGGCTCATCCTCGCGGTGCTGGCCTACCCGCTGCTCTACGGTGTCGGCCGCCTCTACGTGCGGTTGGCCGAACAGTCTGAGCGGGACTTCGTGCGCGTCGTCGACAGCGAACCGTGACCGGCTCCCCGCTGACCGCGGCCGCACTGCTCGTCTCGGCGCTGGCCACCATCGCGATCGGTGCGTACGGAGTCCGGTTCTCGCGCACCACCTCCGACTTCCTGGTCGCGTCGCGCAGCGTCGGCTCGCAGTGGAACGCCGCGGCCATCTCCGGTGAGTACCTTTCGGCGGCATCGTTTCTCGGCGTCGCGGGCCTGATCGCCAAGTACGGCGCCGACGCACTGTGGTACCCCGTCGGCTTCACCGCCGGTTACCTCGGGCTGCTGCTGTTCGTGGCGGCCCCGCTGCGCCGCTCGGGCGCCTACACGGTGCCCGACTTCGCGGAGTTCCGCCTCGGCTCGGCCCGGCTGCGGAAGATAGCGATGCTCACCGTCGTGGTGATCTGCGTGTTCTACCTGGTACCGCAGTACCAGGGCGCGGGGCTGGCACTGAGAACGCTTCTCGGCGTTCCGGTCTGGATCGGGCCGCTGGTCGTCGGCGCGATCGTCGTGACCAACGTGGTCGCAGGCGGCATGCGGTCGATCACCTTCGTTCAGGCGTTCCAGTACTGGCTGAAGCTGACCGCCGTCGCCATCCCCGCGCTGGCGCTCACCGGGTTGTTCTTCACCGGCGGCGGCGAACTCGGTGGGCCGCTGCCGCCGACCGTGCAGCAGGACACCACCGTGGCGATCGAGACCGACGTCGTGGTGCAGGTCGCCGCGCCGGCCGGGATCACCGTCACCGGGATCCTCGACGGGACGCCGGTGACCGACGCCGCCATCGGCACATCCGGCGAGCACACCCTGAGCGCGGGCAGCACGCTGACCCTCGCCGCCGGAACGCCCACCCCCGTGGTCGCGGGCACCCCCGGCGCGGGCTCGGAGTGGCTGGCCTCCGGCGGTGGTCTCGGCGGGAGTCATCCGCTGTACCAGGTGGTGTCGATCATCATCGCGACGTTCCTCGGCACCATGGGGCTGCCGCACGTGCTGGTGCGCTTCTACACGAATCCCGACGGCCGGGCGGCGCGCCGGACCGCGCTGGCGGTCATCGCGCTGCTGTCGCTGTTCTATCTCTTCCCGACCCTGCTCGGGGTGTTCTCCCGGTTGTACGTGCCGCAACTGCTCATCACCGGCACCGCCGACGCCGCCGTGCTCCT
>NZ_JAUMSQ010000380.1:0-3290 GCF_030519285.1 Mycolicibacterium arseniciresistens | reverse complement strand
CCGCCGTGCTCCTCGCACCCGGCGCGGCCGTGGGCGGGCCGGGCGGGCAGCTGCTCGCGGCGCTGGTCGCGGCCGGGGCGATCGCCGCCTTCCTGGCGACCTCGTCGGGCCTGCTGGTCAGCATCGCCGGCGCGCTGGCCACCGACGTGCTGCGCGGCCGGGTGCGTGACTTCCGCGTCGCCGCGCTGGTCGGTGGCGTGATCCCGATTCCGTTGTCGCTCATCACCTCCGGCCTGGAACTGTCGCGCAGCGTGGGACTGGCGTTCGCGGTGGCCGCCTCCACGCTGTGTCCGCTGTTGGTGCTCGGCATCTGGTGGCGTGGACTGACCGCGCTCGGGGCAGCCTGCGGGCTGGTGGTCGGCGGGCTGGTGTCCGGGACGGCGGTCACCCTCGCGATCACCGGCGCCGTCGACGAACGGGCACTGGGCGGCTGGCCCGCGGTGGTGACCGGCTATCCCGCTGCCGTGAGCGTGCCGTTGGCCTTCGCGACGATGATCGCCGTCAGCCTCTGCGACCGCCGCGGCGCACCGCGCGACGCGGCGCAGATCTTCGCCCGCATGCACGTCCCGGAACGACTCGGGATGGGCATCGAACGGGTGCCCCGCGGCTGAGCCGGCGGCAGCCCACCGTTCGTCGTGGCCGATCGACCGCTCACCGCAGCCGACCTCGTCCTCGCCGTGTGACCTGCGGGAAAGGTGGGTATGTGACCCACATCTCAGCTAGCTTCGCCGATGAGCCGGTTCACACACACGAGGTCAGGAGTCACCGTGCCCGAGACCATGCCCTCGGATCCCGCGGCCGCCATCAGCGGCCAGCGGTATCTCGAGGTCCAAGCAAGTCCGGAATTCCAGGAGCTACGAAGCAGGCTGCGCCGCTTCGTGTTCCCGATGACCGCGTTCTTCCTCATCTGGTACGGCCTCTACGTCGTGCTCGGCGCCTTCGCGCACGATTTCATGGCCATCAAGGTGTGGGGCAACATCAACGTCGGGCTGATCGTCGGCCTCGGGCAGTTCCTCACCACCTTCCTGATCACCGGAATCTACGTGCGCTTCGCCAACCGGGAACTCGACCCCCGCGCCACGAAGATCCGCACCGAACTGGAAGGTGAGCTCAAGTGACCGTCCTCGCCGCCGAGGCCGTTGGCAACACCGCCGCCAACATCGGCATCTTCGCCCTGTTCGTGGCGATCACGTTGGTCGTGGTGATCCGGGCCAGCCGCAACAACCGCACCGCCGACCAGTTCTTCACCGGTGGCCGCGGGTTCACCGGGCCGCAGAACGGCATCGCCATCGCCGGTGACTACCTGTCGGCGGCAAGCTTCCTCGGCATCGCCGGCGCCATCGCCGTCTACGGCTACGACGGCTTCCTGTACTCGATCGGCTTCCTGGTCGCCTGGCTGGTGGCCCTGCTGCTGGTCGCCGAACTGCTGCGTAACACCGGCAAATTCACGATGGCCGACGTGCTGAGCTTCCGGCTCAAGCAGCGGCCGGTCCGGGTGGCGGCCGCGACGACGACGCTGACGGTGTCACTGTTCTACCTGTTGGCCCAGATGGCCGGCGCTGGTGGCCTGGTCGCGCTGCTGCTGAACGTGAGCGACAAGGGCGGGCAGGCGTTGGTGATCGCCGTCGTCGGCATCCTGATGATCGTCTACGTCCTGGTCGGCGGCATGAAGGGCACCACGTGGGTGCAGATCATCAAGGCCGTCCTGCTGATCGCCGGCGCCGGGCTGATGACAGTGATGGTGTTCGTCGAGTTCGGGTTCAACTTCTCCGAAATCCTCGGCTCGGCTCAGGCCGCCATCTCCGGTGCGACCACCGAGGGCGTCGCCAGCCGCGACGTGCTCGCTCCCGGCGCCCAGTACGGCGGATCGCTGACGAGTCAGATCAACTTCATCTCACTCGCGCTCGCCCTGGTGCTCGGCACCGCGGGCCTGCCACACGTGTTGATGCGGTTCTACACCGTGCCGACGGCCAAAGAGGCGCGCCGGTCGGTGGTCTGGGCGATCGCACTCATCGGCGCGTTCTACCTGTTCACGTTGGCACTGGGTTACGGCGCAGCGGCGATCGTCGGACCGGACCGCATCCTGGGTGCCCCGGGCGGAGTCAACTCCGCCGCTCCCCTGCTGGCGTTCGAACTGGGCGGGGTGATCCTGCTCGGCGTCATCTCGGCGGTCGCCTTCGCGACGATCCTCGCAGTGGTGGCGGGGCTGACGATCACCGCGTCGGCGTCATTCGCACACGACATCTACGCCAGTGTGCTGAGAGGGGGTCCCGGCAAGGCACCGGTGACCGAGGCGGAGCAGGTACGGGTATCACGCATCACCGCGGTGGTTCTCGGCGTGCTCGCCATCGGACTCGGCATCCTCGCCAACGGCCAGAATGTGGCTTTCCTTGTGGCGCTGGCCTTCGCCGTCGCGGCGGCGGCCAACCTGCCGACCATCGTGTACTCGCTGTACTGGCGCCGGTTCAACACCCGCGGCGCGCTGTGGAGCATGTACGGCGGCCTGCTCTCGACGATCGTGCTGATCGTCTTCTCCCCCGCGGTGTCCGGAGCCAAGACGGCGATGCTGCCCGGCGTGGACTTCGCGTTCTTCCCGCTGGCCAACCCGGGCATCGTGTCCATCCCGCTGGCGTTCGTGCTCGGCATCGTGGGCACCCTCACCTCGCCGGACGACGAGGGCCGCGAGGTCGCCGCAGAGATGGAGGTGCGGTCGCTCACCGGCATCGGCGCGGAGAAGGCCGTGTCGCACTGACCACCGCGCCGGAACTGCATTCCCGGCGATCAAGCGAGTCGCTTGGTCACCGGGAATGCAGTTCCGTGCACACGAACGGAATAACCTGGGCCGCCGGCGTCGCTGTCATCAGATATGTCTGACAACGCGCCGGCGGTGCCGTCTGCCCCCACCGACTCCACGCCGACCGCCGGCCGCTTCGCCCTCCCGTTGCTGGCCTACGCCTTCGCCGCGATCATGGTCGGCACCACGCTGCCCACGCCGATGTACGCGCTCTACGCCGAGCGCATGCACTTCGCGGTGCTCACGACCACCGTCATCTACGCCACCTATGCCGGCGGCGTGCTCTTCGCGCTGCTGGCCTTCGGCCGCTGGTCCGACGCGATCGGCCGACGCCCGATGCTGCTGGCGGGCGTCGCGTTCGCCCTGGTCAGCGCCGCGGTGTTCCTGGTCGCCGACTCGGTGGCGGTGCTGCTGGTCGGCCGGGTGCTGTCCGGACTGTCGGCGGGCATCTTCACCGGCACCGCGACCGCGGCCGTGATCGAGGCCGCGCCGCCCC
>NZ_JAUMSQ010000038.1:0-40255 GCF_030519285.1 Mycolicibacterium arseniciresistens | reverse complement strand
GCAACGCGTCGGAGTCGACGACTCCTTCTTCGAACTCGGCGGCGATTCGCTGTCGGCGATGCAGGTCGTCGCCGCGGCGAACAAGTCGCTCAACGCCGCGATCTCGGTCCGCGACCTGTTCGAGGCGCCCACGGTCGCAGCGCTGGTGAGCCGCCTGGGTGACGGCGGCGGGCGTGCGCCGTTGGTGCCCTGTGAGCGTCCTGCGGTGGTGCCGTTGTCTTTTGCGCAGAACCGCCTGTGGTTCATCGACCAGCTGCAGGGACCGTCGCCGGTCTACAACATGGTGATCGCGCTGCGGCTGACTGGCCGCGTCGACACGGACGCGCTGCGGATGGCGCTGTCCGACGTGGTGATCCGGCACGAGTCGTTGCGCACGGTGTTCGTCGCAGAGGACGGAATCCCGCGGCAGCAGGTGCTCCCGGCTGACGCCGCCGACTTCGGCTGGCAGATCATCGACGCGGCCGGCTGGCCGGTTCACCGCCTGGAAGAGGCGGTCGGCGACGCGGCGCGGCACACCATCGATCTGGCTGTGGACACCCCACTGCGGGCGACCCTCTTCCATGTCGGCGACGACGAGCATGTGTTGGTGGGGGTGGTCCACCACATCGCCGCCGACGGGTCGTCGATTGCGCCGCTGGTGCGCAACCTGGGCGAGGCCTATCTGGCACGCCAGCAGGGACAGGCGCCGGGGTGGCCGGCACTGCCCGTTCAGTACGTCGACTACACGCTGTGGCAACGGGCGCGGTTGGGGCACCTGGACGACCCCGACAGCCCGATCGCCGCGCAGGTGGCGTACTGGGAGAGCGCGCTGGCCGGATTGCCGGAGCGCGTGGAGTTGCCGACCGATCGCCCTTACCCGGCGAAGGCCGATTACCGGGGCGCGAGCGTGACGGTGGACTGGCCGGCAGATCTGCAGCAGCGGGTGCGCGACGTGGCCCGCGAGCACGACGCCACCAGTTTCATGGTGATGCAGGCTGCACTGGCGGTGCTCCTCGGTAGGCTGAGCGCGAGTTCCGATGTCGCCGTTGGCTTCCCGATCGCCGGGCGCAACGATCCCGCTCTCGAGGAGTTGGTCGGGTTCTTCGTCAACACGCTGGTCCTGCGGGTCGACCTCGCGGAGGATCCGACGATCAGCGAATTGCTGGATCAGGTTCGCCGACGCAGCCTCGCTGCATTCGAGCATCAGGACGTGCCGTTCGAGGTCCTGGTGGATCGACTCAATCCGACTCGATCCATGACGCACCATCCACTCGTGCAGGTTCTGTTCGCCTGGCAGAACTTCGCCGGCCGCGATGATGACGGTCTGGACGTCAAGCTGGGAGACGCCACGGTCAGTCAGTTGCCGATCGGCACTCAGACCGCGCGGATGGATCTGACCTTCTCGCTCGCCGAACGCTGGACCGACGGTGGTGAGGCCGCGGGAATCGGTGGGGCAGTGGAGTTCCGGACCGACGTGTTCGACGCGTCGACCATCGAGACCCTGATCGGACGGTTGGAGCGGGTGCTGACGGCGATGACCGCCGATCAGCATCAGCACGTGTCCGACATCGTCGTGCTGGGCACCGATGAGCACGTCCGCATCGACGAGTTCGGCAATGTTCCCGTGCTGGCGCTGCCCGCGCCGCCGCTGAAGTCGATTCCCGCTCTGTTCGCCGAACAGGTCGGCCGTACGCCCGCCGCGGTGGCGTTGTCGTTCGGCGACCGGTCGATGACATACCGGGAACTGGACGAGACCGCCGATCGCCTGGCGCACCTCCTCGTCGACCAGGGCGCCGGGCCCGGTGAGTGCGTCGCGGTGCTCTTCAACCGCTCGATCGACGCGATCGTCGCGATTCTCGCCGTGCTCAAGTCCGGGGCGGCATATCTGCCGATCGACCCCGCTCATCCCGACGCGCGTATCGGCCTTGTCCTCGGAGATGCCGCACCTGTCGCAGCGATCAGCACCGCGGGTCTGGCCGATCGGCTGCAGGGCCTCGGCGTCGACGTCATCGATTCCGCGGATCCTCGGCTGGACACCCGAGCCGGGGCAGCGTTACCGCTTCCCGCAGCCGAGGATGTCGCCTACATCATCTACACCTCGGGCACGACCGGTGTCCCGAAGGGCGTGGCGGTGACCCATGGGAACGTGACCCAGCTGCTGGAGTCGGTGGACCTCGGTCTGCCGTCCGAGGGTGTGTGGACGCAATGGCACTCGCTCGCGTTCGACGTCTCGGTCTGGGAAATGTTCGGCGCCTTGCTCAGTGGCGGGCGGCTGGTCGTGGTCTCGGAGTCGGTGGCGCGCTCTCCCGGTGAGATGCATGCGCTATTGGTCGCCGAACACGTCACCGTCCTGAACCAGACTCCTTCGGCTGCAGCGGTTCTGTCGCCCGAAGGGCTGGACTCGGTTGCCCTGGTGGTCGCGGGAGAGGCCTGTCCTGCCGAGCTGGTCGACCAGTGGGCACCCGGGCGGTTGATGATCAACGGCTACGGCCCGACCGAGACCTGGTACACGTCGTTCACCGCGCCGCTGACCGCCGGATCGGATGTCGTGCCGATCGGATCACCGGTGCCCGGTGCGGCTTTCATGGTGCTCGACGATCACCTGCAGCGGGTGCCGATCGGTGTCATCGGTGAGTTGTACGTGGCCGGACACGGCGTCGCCCAGGGGTATGTCGGCCGGGGGCCGCTGACGGCGTCCCGGTTCGTGGCGTGCCCGTCCGGCAGGGCCGGGGCACGCATGTACCGGACCGGGGACCTGGTGCGCTGGGGCGCCGACGGACAGTTGCAGTACCTGGGACGCGCCGACGAACAGGTCAAGATCCGCGGCTACCGCATCGAGCTCGGTGACATCCGCACCGCGCTGTCCGGGCTCGACGGGGTGGCTCAGGCGGCGGTGATCGCCCGCGAGGACCGTCCCGGCGACAAGCGGCTCGTCGGCTATGTCACAGGCGATGCGGCCCCCGCCGAGGTCCGCGCCGCGCTCGCCGAGCGACTGCCTGCCTACATGGTGCCCGCGGCGATCGTCGTGATGGACGAGCTGCCGCTGACGTCCAACGGCAAACTCGACCGGCGCCGGCTGCCCGAACCGGAGTACCAGGAAGGCGAACACCACCGCGATCCCGTCGACGCCGTCCAGGACCTGGTGGCGGGCATCTACGCCCAGGTGCTGGGCGCCCATCGGGTGGGGATCGACGATTCCTTCTTCGAACTGGGAGGTGACTCGCTGTCGGCGATGCGGGTCATCGCCGCCGTGAACAAGTCGCTGAACGCCGAACTGGCGGTGCGCGACCTGTTCGAGGCGCCGTCGGTGGCCCAGCTGGCGTCCCGCGTCGTCGGCACCGGCGACACCCTCGAGCCACTTGCCGTCGCCGAGTCGCGTCCGGCGGAGGTGCCACTGTCCTTCGCGCAGAACCGGTTGTGGTTCCTGGACCAGCTGCAGGGCCCGTCGCCGATCTACAACATGGTGGTGGCGTTGCAGCTCGGCGGACGCCTCGATGTGGAGGCGCTGCGTGCGGCGCTGGCCGACGTGGTGGCTCGCCATGAGAGCCTGCGCACACTGTTCCCGGCGCGCGACGGTGTGCCCCACCAACTGGTCATTCCCGCCGAGGACGCGGACTTCGGCTGGCAGATCGTGGACGCCGAGGGCTGGAGCACTGAGCGGCTGCGCGAGGCGATCGGCGGCTCGGCTCGGTACACGTTCGATCTGGCGGGTCAGATTCCGCTGCGCGCAACGCTTTTCCGACTCACCGACAGCGAACACGTGCTCGTGGGTGTGGTGCACCACATCGCCGCCGACGGTGTGTCCGTCAACCCGTTGGTGGCGGATCTGGGGATCGCGTACCAGGCCCGGCGGGACGGCAGCGCGCCCGAGCGGGCGCCCCTGCCGGTGCAGTATGTCGACTACACGCTGTGGCAGCGCGCACAGCTCGGCGACCTGAACGACACCGGCAGTCCGATCGCTGCTCAGCTGGAGTACTGGGAGGACGCTCTGGCGGGGATGCCGGAGCGGTTGCAGCTGCCCACGGACAGGCCGTACCCCTTGGTGGCGGACCAGCAGGGCGCCAACGTGATGGTGGAGTGGCCGGCGGACGTGCAGCAGCGACTGCGTGAGGTGGCTCGCCGGCACAATGCCACCAGCTTCATGGTCATGCAGGCCGCACTCTCGGTGCTGTTGTCCCGTCTGAGTGCGAACACCGATGTCGCGGTGGGCTTCCCGATCGCCGGGCGACGCGACCCGGCCCTCGACGAACTCGTGGGCTTCTTCGTGAACACCCTCGTGCTCCGGGTCGATCTGGACGACGACCCCACCGTCGGGGATCTGCTCGGTCAGGTGCGCGCGCGCAGCCTTGCCGCCTACGAGCACCAGGACGTGCCGTTCGAGGTGCTCGTCGACCGGCTCAACCCGGCGCGATCCATGGCCCACCATCCTCTCGTCCAGGTGTCGCTGGCATGGCAGAACTTCGCAGGCAACGGTGATGCGCTCCAGAAACTGACCCTCGGTGATCTCGAGGTGTCTCAGGTGCCGGCGGAAACCCTGACCGCGCGAATGGACTTGTCCTTCAACCTGTCCGAGCGCTGGGGCGAAGCAGGGGAGTACGCAGGCATCGGCGGTTCGGTCGAATTCCGGACCGATGTGTTCGATGCGGCCAGGGTCGAGGAACTGCTCGAGCGCCTGCAGCGTGTGCTCATCGCGATGGCTGCTGATCCGGCGCAACGCGTTTCGGCGATCGACGTCATGGGTGACGCCGAGCACGACCGATTGAACGCGATCGGCAACCGGGCGGTGCTGGTCGAACCGGCGGCGGTGTCCGCATCGGTTCCGGAGGTGTTCGCCGGAAACGTCGCACGCATCCCGGACGCGGTGGCACTGGTCTGCGAGGGCAGATCACTGACCTATCGCCAGCTCGACGAGGCCGCCAACCGGATGGCGCACCTGCTGATCGGCCGCGGGGTGGGCCCCGGGCGGATCGCGGCGCTCCTGCTCGACCGCTCCGCGGAGGCGGTGGTGGCGATCCTGGCGGTCTTCAAGGCCGGAGCGGCCTACCTGCCGATCGACCCTTCGGTTCCGTCCTCGCGCCTCGAGTTCATCCTCACTGACGCCGCACCCGCTGCGGTCCTCACCACGGCGGACCACAGGTCGCGGATCGAAGCATTCGACGTGCCCGTCATCGACGTCGACGAGCCCTCCGTCGCAACCCATCCCAGCTCGGCGTTGCCGATGCCGAGCGCCGACGATCTCGCCTACATCATCTACACCTCCGGCACCACCGGTGCCCCCAAGGGCGTCGCGATCACCCACCGCAACGTCACCCAGCTGCTCAGCTCCCTGGACGCCGGTCTGCCGCAGCCCGGTGTGTGGGCGCTGTGCCATTCACTGTCGTTCGACTTCTCCGTGTGGCAGATGTGGGCCCCGCTGCTGGGCGGTGGCCGGCTGGTCGTGGTGCCCGAGGCGGTGACCTCGTCGCCGGACGACTTCCACGCCACTCTGGTGGCCGAGCAGGTGAACGTCCTCACGCAGACCCCGTCGGCGGTCGGCATGCTGTCGACGGAAGGTCTGGAGTCGGCGGCGCTGGTCGTCGGTGGCGAGGCGTGCCCGCCGGAGGTCGTCGACACCTGGGCTCCGGGGCGCGTGATGGTCAACGCCTACGGCCCGACCGAGACGACGATGTGTGTGGCGATCAGTGCGCCGCTGGCGGCAGGGTCGGGCGTGGTCCCGATCGGTTCGCCCGTGCCGGACGCGGCGTTGTTCGTCCTGGATCCCTGGATGCGGCCGGTGCCCGAGGGCGTGGTCGGTGAGCTCTACGTCGCGGGCAGCGGCGTCGGCGTCGGATATGTCGGCCGTAGGGGATTGACCGCATCACGTTTCGTGGCCTGCCCGTTCGGTAAGCCGGGAGCGCGGATGTACCGCACCGGTGACCTGGTGAGCTGGGGCACCGACGGCCAGTTGCTGTACATGGGCCGCGCCGACGAGCAGATCAAGATTCGTGGTTTCCGCATCGAACTCGGCGAGATCCAAGCCGCTCTGGCCGCCCTCGACGGCGTCGAACACGCCGCCGTCATCGCCCGCGAGGACCGTCCCGGTGACAAGCGCCTCGTCGGGTACATCACCGGCGATGCCGATCCGGCACAGACGCGGAACGCACTGACCGAGCGGTTGCCCGCCTACATGGTGCCCACCGCGGTGGTGGCGCTGGAGGCGCTGCCGCTGACGTCGAACGGCAAGCTCGACATCCGCAAGCTGCCGGCCCCGGATTACGCGGCCGGCGCGCAGTACCGGGCTCCCGAGAACGCGGTCGAGGACGTCCTCGCCGGGATCTATGCCGACGTGCTCGGCGTCGAATCCGTCGGTGTCGACGACTCGTTCTTCGACCTCGGCGGCGACAGCATCATGTCGATGCAGGTGGTGGCCCGTGCTCGGGCCGTCGGACTGAAGTGCCGGGCGCGAGACGTCTTCGTGGAGCAGACAGTCGCACGGCTCGCCCGCGTCGTCGGCGTCGCCGACGGGTCGGCGGCCATCCTCGACGAGGGTGTGGGGACCGTGGTGGCGACCCCGATCATCCGGTGGCTCGAAGAGGTCGGCCGCGGTGTCGACCAGTTCAACCAGACCGTCGTCGCGCAGGCGCCCCAAGGGGTCTCGGACGCCGACGTGTTCACCGTCGTGCAGGCGTTGCTGGACCGGCACCCGATGCTGCGACTGAAGGTGGTCGACGGTGGACGTCCACACGGCTGGCGGCTCACCGTCCCCGAGGCCGGTGCGGTCCGCGCCGAGGACTGCCTGTTCGCGGTCGAGGCCGTTTCCGACGAGGTGATGGTCGCGGCGCGGATGCGGCTGAATCCGGCGAACGGAGTGATGCTCAGCGCGGTGTGGGAGCGCTCCACGAGCCGCCTGGCGCTGGTCATCCACCACCTCGCCGTCGACGGTGTGTCGTGGCGGATCCTGATGGAAGACCTCAACATCGTGTGGGCGCAGCGCCACAGTGGGCAGCCCGTGATGCTGCCGGCCCCAACCACTTCGTTCGCGCGGTGGTCGTCGCTGCTGGCCGAGCACGCGCGGTCACCGCAGGTGGTCGAGCAGGCCGACAGCTGGCGGCGGATCCTGACCGCGCCCGCGGCGACGGCGCAGTCAGATGTCGAAGCGGACACACTGGCGAGCGCGGGCCACCTGGTGATGTCACTCGACAGCGACACCACCCGGATGCTGTTGGGCGAGGTGCCCGCGGCGTTCCACGCCGGCGTCCAGGACATCCTGCTGGTCGCCTTCGTGATGGCGCTGTCGGAATACCTCGGCGGACGGGGAACCGCGGTCGGCGTCGACGTCGAGGGTCACGGGCGCGACGACGACCTGGCCTCGGACGTGGATCTGTCCCGCACCGTCGGCTGGTTCACCACGAAATACCCTGTCGCGCTCACCGTCGGCGAACTGCCGTGGTCCGAGGTGACGTCAGGCGGCGCGGCGCTCGGGTCGATCATCAAGGACGCCAAGGAAGAACTGCGCAGGATGCCCGACGGCCTGACCTACGGGCTGCTGCGCTACCTCAACCCCGATGTCGATCTCGACGGCGCGGAACCCACGGTCAGCTTCAACTACCTCGGACGCCTCGGATCGTCGGCGCCCAGCGGGGAGGACGCAGCGGCGTTCTGGCAGATCAGCCAGGACGGCATGGCGTCGATCGCCGCCGCCGCCGCGGTGCCGATGCCCCTGCCGCACACGGTCGCCCTCAACGCCGGAACCCTCGAGACCGACAGCGGCCCGGTACTGCACGCGGACTGGATCTACGCCCCGTCCGTGCTCGACAGCGGTCAGGTCGGCACGCTGAGCCGGCTGTGGTTCGAGGCCCTTTCGGGAATCTGCGCGCACGTGCGCAGTGGCGGAGGCGGCCTGACGCCGTCCGACATCGTGCCCGCCCGGCTGAGCCAACGCCAGATCGACGATCTCAGCTCAGAAGCACGGATCGCGGACATCCTGCCGCTGCCTCCGCTGCAGCAGGGACTGCTCTTCCACGCCCGGGCCGCCGACGGGCCGGACGACGACGTCTACGCGGTCCAGTTGGTCTTCACCCTGGCCGGCGCGCTGGACACCGGGCGCCTCCGTGACGCGGTGGCGGCCGCGGTCCGGCGGCATCCGCACCTGGCCGCGCGCTTCTGCGACGGATTCGACGAACCCGTGCAGGTGATTCCGGCCGAGCCGCAGGTCCCCTGGCGCCTCGTCGAACTGCACGCCGCCGACGAAGCGGAGATCGACGAGATCTGTGCCGCCGAACGCGCCGCGGTCGGCGACCTGGCGGACGAGCCGGCCTTCCGGGCCGCGCTGATCCGCACCGCCACAGACGAATACCGGTTCGTGCTGACGAATCACCACATCCTGATGGACGGTTGGTCGCTGCCGATCCTGATGCGGGAGATCTTCGCCGGCTACTTCGGGCAGCGGTTGCCCGCCGCCCCGCCGTACCGCAGGTTCGTCACCTGGCTGGCCGAACAGGACCGCCACGCCGCCGAGGCGGCGTGGCGCGAGATGCTCTCGGGCTTCGACACGCCGACCCTGGTCAGCTCGGCCACTCGCCTCGACGCCGCGGAACGAAGGGTCTCGCGGTTCGTGCTGCCGGAGGACATCACCCACGCGATCACCGGACTGGCGCGCTCGCACCACACGACGATCAGCACCGTGCTGCAGGCCGCCTGGGCGCAGATGCTGATGTGGCTGACCGGTCAGGACGACGTGGTCTTCGGCGTCACCGTCTCCGGCCGGCCCGCCGAACTCGCCGGCGCCGAGTCGATGGTCGGTCTACTCATCAACACCGTCCCGGTGCGCGCCCGCATGAGCACTGCGACCACGACGGCCGAGCTGCTCGAGCAATTGCAGCGCGACCACAATGACACGCTCGATCATCACCACGTCGCACTGAGCGACATCCACCGCGTGACGGGTCACGAGGTGCTGTTCGACACCCTCTTCGTCTTCGAGAACTTCCCGATGGACTCCTCGGCGGCGATGAGCACCGAGGACTTCGCGATCACCGACGTCGTCACCCGGGAGTACACGCACTATCCGCTCACGGTGCAGACGAGCCCGGGCGACCAGCTCGGCGTGCGGATGGAGTTCGGCACCGGCGTGTTCGATGCGACGGCGGTCGAGGCATTGGCGGCGCGGTTCGAGCGGGTGCTGGCCGCGATGACCGCCGACCCGACGATGCGTTTGTCGTCGGTCGACCTGCTGGCCGCCGAAGAGCGGGCGCGGATCGACGAGATCGGTAACCGCGCGGCGGCGGTCCATCCCCCCGCGCCGGGACGGTCGCTGCCCGAGTTGTTCACCGAACAGGTGGCGCGCACACCGGATGCAGTCGCGGTGCGCAGCGGTGAGCGGTCAATGACGTACCGGGAACTCGGCGATGCGGCCACGCGGTTGGCGCACGTGCTCTCGGCTCGCGGGGCCCGCGCGGGAGAGCGCGTCGCGGTGTTGCTCCCGCGTTCGGCCGACGCGGTGGTGGCGATCCTGGCGGTGCTCGAGTCGGGGGCGGCGTACGTGCCGATCGATCCGTCGCAGCCCGACGCCCGGTTGGCGATGATCCTCGGCGATTCGGCTCCGGTGGCGGTCATCTCCACGGCGGCGGCACGGGCCCGGCTGGCCGGTCACCATGTGGACGTCGTCGACGTCGACGACCCGGCAGTCGCCGCGGCACCGGTCGCCGTGCTGCCGGCCCCTGCGCCCGACGACATCGCCTACCAGATCTACACCTCGGGTACCACCGGTGTGCCGAAAGGTGTTGCAGTCACGCACCGCAACGCGGTCCAGTTGCTCGAGTCGCTGCCTGTCGACCTGCCGCGTGCCGGCACCTGGACGCAGTGGCATTCGTACGCGTTCGACGTCTCGGTGTGGGACATCTTCGCTCCCTTGCTGGGCGGAGGCCGGCTGTTGGTGGTGCCCGAGGCCGTCGCGGCGTCGCCGGAGGACTTCCACGCACTGCTGGTCGACGAGCAGGTCGACGTGCTGAGTCAGACACCGTCGGCGTTGGGGATGCTGTCACCGGAGGGCCTGGATTCCCTTTCGTTGGTGGTCGCCGGTGAGGCGTGCCCGTCAGAGCTGGTGGATCGTTGGGCGCCCGGACGGGTGATGGTCAACGCCTACGGCCCCACCGAGGCAACCGTCTACGCCGCGACGAGCCGGCCGCTCACGGCGGGCTCGGGTGTGGTCCCGATCGGGTCGCCGGTGCCCGGCGCGGCGTTGTTCGTGCTGGACCGGTGGATGCGGCCGGTGGCCGCCGGAGTGATCGGTGAGTTGTATATCGCCGGAACGCAATTGGCGGTCGGATATCTTCGCCGCGCGGGTCTGACGGCGTCCCGGTTCGTGGCATGCCCGTCGGGGGCGCCGGGGTCGCGGATGTACCGGACCGGGGACCTGGTCCGGTGGGGCGCCGACGGGCAGCTCCAATACCTCGGGCGCGCCGACGAGCAGGTGAAGATCCGCGGTTACCGCATCGAACTGGGTGACGTCCAGGCCGCACTGGCCGGCCTGCCGGGCGTGAGCCAGGCCGCGGTGGTGGTACGAGAGGACCGCCCGGGAGACAGGCGGCTGGTCGGTTACGTGACCGGCACCGCCGATTCGGCGACGGCGCGCGCGCAACTGGCCGAGCGGCTGCCGGCCTACATGGTGCCCGCGGCGGTGGTGGCGCTGCAGGCGCTGCCGTTGACCGTCAACGGCAAACTCGACGCCCGCATGCTGCCCGCGCCGGAGTACCAGGACCGCGGTCGGTACCGCGCCCCGGGGAACCCGACCGAGACGGCGCTGGCCGAGATCTACACGCAGATACTCGGTGTCGAGGCAGTCAGCGTCGACGATTCCTTCTTCGAGCTGGGTGGTGACTCGCTGTCGGCGATGCGTCTGGTGGCGGCGGTCAACAAGGAGTTCGACACCCACATCGTCGTGCGGACCCTCTTCGAGGCGCCGACCGTGGCGCAGTTGAGTCAGCGGTTGGCGGGCGACGAGCACGAGCACGAAGCAGAGGTGGTGCCCGTCGACATCTTCAAGGACGGCAGCGGCACGCCGTTGTGCTGCATCCATGACGGTTTCGGGCTCAGCTGGTCCTACCGGAGCCTCGCGACGTACCACGACGGACCGGTCATCGGCATCAACCAGGTGCCGTCGGCCGGCGAGGCCGAGCCGGACTCGATTGCCGGCATGGCGGTGCTCTACGCGGACAGGATCCAGGCGTTGTACCCGTCGGGGCCCTACCAGCTCCTGGGCTGGTCGATCGGTGGCGTCATCGCGCACGAGGTCGCCATCGAGCTCCGGCGGCGAGGGGCAGTGGTGGAACGGCTGATCCTGCTCGACCCGGCCCTCACCCCGGTCGCGGCGTTCCCGACGCGCCGATCGCTGGACAAGAGCCGGATCTTCGAGAAGATCGTCGCCGCGAGCAAGTCCGAGGTTCCCGCGCGGTCCAGGCAGCTGGTGTTCCAGCGCGCGGCGGAGCTCATGGACGAGGGCGACGGCGGGCAGCGCGAGCTCCCGCTGCCGCTCGAGGGCATGCTCGGACTCATGGCACGTTCACTCGACGCCAACACCAGACGGCTCAGGAGGCATCGGCCCGGTGTCTTCGACGGCGACGCGGTCGTCTTCGTGGCTGTGCAAGGCGAAGGTCTCGGCAAGATGTTGCCGGGCTTCCAGGCGAAGATGGCGAATGAAGGCCAGATGCGACGTTGGCGCCGCAACGTGGCCGGCGACATCAGCTCGGTGCCGGTGGAGTGCACCCACCACACCATGCTCACCGAGGAATCGCTGAAGCTGTACGGCGAACAGTTGAGGGAGGCGCTCGACGGCTAGGGGCCGCTAGGTGTCGAGCGCGAAGGGCGCCCGGCCGTGTTCCCTGTGCTCCCTGCGCAGGGGCAGCAGGCGGCACGGCACCTTCTGCATGTACGCGAGGTAACCGTCCAGTTCGTGCTCGAGGAGTTGCTCCTCGTCCCTGATACGGATCTCGACGGCGACGACGCACGGGATGAGGAACACGAGACCCCAGAACGACCCCAGGGTGAGGGGGATGCCGAGGATCGTGATCAGGTAGCCGGTGTACATGGGATGCCGCACCAGGCCGTAGACGCCCGTGGCGACGACCTTTTGACTGTCCTCGATGTGCACGGTGGTGGCCGCATACGTGTTCTGGAACATCACCAGCGTGACGAGGGCGGAGCCGAGTGCCACGAGTACGGCGCCGACCAGCGATATCTCGGTGGCGAGCGACGACCAGCCGAAGCGATGGTCGAGCGCGGAGAACACCAACATGGCGAACAGCGACGGCCAGAAGACGGCCATCGCCACCTTCTGCGCCGGCCTGGTCTCCGCGGCCGGACCGCCGCGCATCCGTCGTTCGAGCGCTTCCGGGTCCTTGACCAGGAGATAGACGCTGGGCAGCCAGCCGGAGAACCCGAACAACACGAGCAACAGAACCCACGCTTGCCAGTAGTCGACGGTTCCTGCCGAAAGGAAGAGCAGACCTCCGAGCAGACAGGGCTGCGCAACACCCGCTACCAGCAGTTTCACAACAGACTTCACGATTCCTCCTCAGGCGGCGGCAAGGCCGCCGGTTTCACAACGCTGTGACTCCCGTTCCCCCTGATGCATCTGTTGCTAGCCCACCGCGTCCCCTTCATTCCCAGCGATGAGAGCCTGTTTCTTCTCGCGAGATAATTTTGCCAAAGTTTACGTAGCGTGCGTTGTGCGGTGGCGTATTCGGCGAAAGTCGTGTCGCCTGTGGCCGAGGTGGCGGTCTCATCGGGTCGCGACCGGTGTCCGTCTACACTCTCGGGGCGCCCTCGAGTCCTCATCCGTCGTGAGATTGCGGGGCTCGCAAAGTGCCGTGGCCGCGTCGGGCCTGTGTCCCCTCGGGGGGCCGTCAGGTATGACGACATTCGGCCCCGGTTCCTGTAGATGCACGTCGGGACCCTGAAGCTGATCATGGTCGTGCTTGCTGAGGAAAGTTTCGAAGCAGCTCATGGTGGCGAAATCGCGTCGACACACGTAGCTGTGCGGTACCTTCTTCTCACATTCGATGATCGAGGAGACCATGGAACTCGAATCGAATCGGCTGAACCGGGGGGTGCGGCTTGAGTGGATCGGTCCGCGTGGGCTCCACGCGAGGAGCGCACCGGCTGCGCCCGGCAAACATCGGGTTCCGACCGGACATCGAAGGTCTACGAGCGGTCGCGGTGCTGGCCGTCGTTCTCTTCCACGCCCATGTGCCCGGCGTTGGCGGCGGGTACATCGGAGTCGACGTCTTCTTCGTGATCTCGGGATTCCTGATCACCCGACTGCTCTGGCAAGAGGTGAGCACCTCCGGCACCGTGCGGCTGCGGCGGTTCTACGGTGCGCGAGCCCGACGGTTGCTGCCGGCGTCGGCCACGGTGGGAATCGTGATCGCGGTGGCCTCGGCGCTGTTGCTACCGCCGCTGCAGGCGAAAAGCGTCATGGTCGACGCTGTCGCGAGCGCGCTGTACGTCGGCAACTATCAGTTCCTGCTGCAAGGCGTCGACTACCTCGCCGCGAACCTGCCGGTGTCCCCGTTCCAGCACTACTGGTCTCTCAGTGTGGAAGAACAGTTCTACTTCGTGTGGCCGGCGCTGATGATCCTCGCGGCATGGCTCGTTCGTCGTGCACGACGACGCAAAGCCGCCGTCGAGGCGCCGTCGGCGAGGCCCTACATCGCACTTCTCGCTGTGGTCGCCATCGCATCGTTCGCCCTGTGCTGGGCGGTCAGCCATCTGTTGCCCGCGGTCGCATTCTTCTCGCTGCCGACGCGAGCCTGGCAGTTGGCCCTCGGCGGCCTGGTCGCGCTGACGGCCGGGCGCTGGAGCGCACTGCCGCCCGTGGTTGCGTCGTTGTTGGGATGGACGGGCCTGGCCGTCGTCGTCTTCGCGTGCACGGCGTTGAGCACATCCACCCTGTATCCGGGAACCGCTGCGCTGTTACCGACCCTGGGCGCAGCGCTCGTGATCGGCGCCGGATGTGCCGTGCCGACGCAGGGTTGCGGCCGCGTGTTGGCGTCGTCGCCGATGAGGGTGATCGGACGCCTGTCCTACTCCTGGTACCTGTGGCACTGGCCCGTACTGCTGCTCGCGCCGCTGCTCACCGGCCGGCCCCTCGGACTGTCGGGCACCGTCGCCGCGGTGCTCGTCTCAGCGGGGCTGGCGGTGCTGACACTGGTGACGATCGAGAACCCGATCCGGTACTCCACCCGCCTGCGCGGCTCTCCCGGCGGGAGTCTCGCGCTCGGCGGCGCCGCCACCGCAACGGCGGTCGGCGTCGCGATCGCGCTGCTCATGGTCATTCCCGCCCCCGTCGGGAGTGGCGCCCCGGTCGGCGCGCTGACCGTCCAGGTGACACCTCTGGCCCCCGACGACACTCCGGACGGCCACGAGGCTGCGGTCCGCGCGGTGTTCGCCCAGGTGCAGGGCGCCGTCTCCGAAGCCGTCGAACGGAAGGACGTCCCCTCCAATCTCGACCCGCCACTGGCCGAGGCGGCAGCCGAGGGCAGGGACATCTACCTGGACGGCTGCATGCGCACGTTCCTCGAAGCCGGACAGCCGGACTGCGTCTGGGGCGACCCGGCGTCGACCACGACGGTGGCCCTCGTCGGAGACTCGAACGCCGTCATGTGGGCACCGGCGTTCCAGCGGCTGGCCGAACAGCGCCGCTGGCGACTGACCGTCATGGGCAAGGCGAGCTGCCCACTGATGACACTTCCGATCTCCGCCACGTACCTACAGCGCGTGTACACCGTGTGTGAGCAGTGGCGCGAGCACGTCATCGGACGGCTGAACGCAGAGCGCCCGCAACTCGTGGTGGTGGGCATGTGGCGGCGCTACGGCGCCGTCCACGAGTACGGCGGCGGCCACGGCTGGCTGTCGGCATACGAGTCGTACAGTCCGCAGTGGATCGAGGGGCTGGGTGACCTCGTGCGGCAGGTGCACGGCATGGGTTCGAAAGTCCTTGTCCTCGGCCCGATTCCGGACCCCCGCACCCTGGTGCCGACCTGCCTGTCGGGTCATCTCGACGACGCGACGGCGTGCGCGCCCGCGACATCGGCGGCGGTGAATCAGTCCGGCATCGCGCGGGAGTCGGCATCCACACAGATCAACGGCGGCGACTACGCCGACCTCACCGAGCTCTTCTGCACCGAGAGCAGGTGCCCGGTCATCGTGGGCAACACCCTGGTGTACTTCGACGCCACCCACGTGACCGCGGAGTACGCCGGATCCCTCGCACCGGTGATGGGTGCGTTGGCAGACCGCGCACTGGCCGGGAGCTGAGCGTGGATCAGCCGAGGATCTGTGCGCCGGTCGCCAGCATGAGGACTCCGATGATCCCGAAGATGGTCACGATCAGGGGGCGCCAGTGCGCGCGCGTCCAGTCGTGCAGCCAGCGCAGGAAGACCTCGGTCTTCGTCGGGGTGACCACGTAACTCAGCAGCATGATCTCGATGACGGTGAGCGTCCCGAGCACGTACGCGGTTCCCGCGATCAGTTGGGTGCTGAGTGCGACTCCCGCACCGAGGATCGCCGTTATCACGATCAACATCCCGTCGGCCGGCGGCCCGGTACCCAGACCCATCACCAGGGCCACCCATAGGGAGTCACCCTCCCAGAGCCTGCGGACGCGCGCGACCAGCCGCTGCCACCAGGACTCGCGCTCCGCTGAAGCGACCCTGGTGCGACGTGTCAGCGTGGACACCGAGGAGTCGTCGGATTCAAGAGCCAGCGGAGAGGTGCTGAAACTCTGGACCGAACCCTCCGCCCGGTGCCGTGCTCTCGGCGGACGGGCGCGCTTGCGCATCAGGGGGCGCAACGCGATGAACAGTGCGACGGTGAGTGCGAGCGCGCCAACCACCAACTGTATGTAGCGGACGGTGCTGTTCGGCCCCGGCGCGGCCAGTACGTCCACCTCGGCCTTCAAGGCGGGCGTCAGGTTGACCACCAACAGGGGGAGTAGCAGGGCCGGGAGGCCGATGATCAGGCAACCCACCCAGAAGACGATCAGGTTCTGCAGAGGGCGGGGGCGGGAGATCATCAGCAGGACCACCCCGAGACGCACCGGGTTGATCGCGGTCACGAGCGCCGCGAACAGCACTAGGCTCCACATGCAGCGACTCCGACTCTGCTACCGGCTGTTGGCACCAAGGACCTTCCGTCGTCTGATCGAGTGCTGCGGATGGACCGGCGGCGTACACCCGCGCCGGCTGGACGCGAGTGTCGCCGTCCGATCACGCGGCAGCCACCGGCACCAGCTCGTCGTGCAACATTCCCGCCAGGTCCCGGACGGTCGTGGTCATGTCCTTGGGACTCACCCGTACCCCCGTCTCGCTCTCGATGCGGGTGCGCAGTTCGAGGGCGCCCAGCGAGTCCATGCCGTACTCCG
The DNA here is from genome assembly GCF_030519285.1 of Mycolicibacterium arseniciresistens. NCBI lineage: Bacteria > Bacillati > Actinomycetota > Actinomycetes > Mycobacteriales > Mycobacteriaceae > Mycobacterium > Mycolicibacterium arseniciresistens. The sequence goes on along the minus strand of NZ_JAUMSQ010000038.1, from coordinate 23,877 downwards.
CGAGCGGACGGTCGGGGTCGACGCTGCGACGCAGGATGAGACTGACCTGGTCGGAGATCAGCCGCCGCAGCCGGACCGGCCACTCGTCGACCGGCAGCTCATCGAGCTCGGCGCGGAACTTGCTGGTGCCCGAACCGTTCTGCCCGGTCGAGCGGAACGCTTCGGCGAAGGGGCTGTGTGCGGCGAACGCCTCCAGCCACGGTGCGCCCATGATCGGCGCGTATCCCGTGTAGGTGCGGTCGTGGCGCAACAACGCCTCGAACGCGTAGGCGCCCTCCTCGGGTGCGATGGCCACTCCGGCGCCCTCCGCCAGCGCGGTGCCCTGCCCGATCTCGCCCCATGCGCCCCAGGCGATCGAGATGGCAGGGAGGCCCTGCGCACGCCGCCACCGGGTGAACGCGTCCAGCCAGCTGTTGGCCGCGGCGTAAGCGCCCTGCCCGGGCGAGCCCACCAGGGCGGCGGCTGAGGAGAACGAGCAGAACCAGTCCACTGGCTGGTCGAGGGTCGCGGCGTGAATGTTCCACGCGCCCTGCACCTTTGCAGACCAGTCATGCTCGAGGAGCTCGTCGGTGATGTTGGCCAGCGTGGCGTCCTCGATCACCGCCGCCGCATGCAGGACGCCGCGCACCGGGAGCCCGCCGGCGGTGGCCGTGTCCACCAACCGCTGCGCCGTCCCGGGGTCGGCGATGTCGCCGGACTCGACCACCACGTCGGCGCCGCCCGCGCGCATCCGCTCGATCGCCGCGGTCGCATCGGGTGTGGGCGCCGACCGCGACGACAGCACGATCCGCCCGCAACCGGCGGCGGCCATCCTCTCCGCGAGGTACAGGCCGAGCCCGCCGAGGCCTCCGGTGATGACGTACGCACCGTCGCTGCGGAACACCGGTACCTGAGCCGCCGGAACCACCACGCGGCTGCGCCCGATGTGAGGGATCTCGAGCACGAGCTTGCCGGTGTGCTGCGCGCCGCTCATCACCCGGATCGCCGTCGCCGTCTCGGCGAGCGGGTAGCGAGTGCATTCCGGCATCGGCAGGGATCCGTCCGCGGTGAGCTGATACACCGTCTTCAGCAGCTCCCGGATCCGACCGGGATGGCTGACCGACATCAGTGCCAGGTCGACCGCGTAGAACGAGAGGTTGCGGCGGAACGGGAACAGTCCCAGCCGGGTGTCGCCGTAGATGTCACGCTTGCCGATCTCGACGAAGCGGCCGCCGAAGGCCAGCAGTTCGAGTCCTGCGCGCTGCGCGGCCCCCGGGACGGAATTGAGGACGATGTCGACGCCGTATCCGTCGGTGTCGCGACGGATCTCCTCGGCGAAGTCGGTGCTGCGGGAATCGTAGACATGCGCAATCCCCCTGTCCCGCAGCAGTTGTCGTCGCTGTTCGCTTCCCGCGGTCGCGTAGATCTCTGCGCCGGCAGCGCGGGCGATGGCGATCGCCGCCTGACCCACTCCGCCGGTGCCCGAGTGGATCAGCACCTTGTCGCCGGCCATGATCCGCGCCATGTCGTTGAGCCCGTACCAGGCGGTGGCGGTCGCGATGGTCAATGCGGCGGCCTGCACGTCACCCAGCCCGACCGGCAGCGTCACCGCCAGGTTGGCGTCGCAGGTGATGTAGGTGCCCCAGCAGCCGTTGGCCGACAGCCCGCCCACATGGTCGCCGACCTTCATGTCGGTCACTCCCGGTCCGACCGCGGTGACCACGCCGGCGAAGTCGATGCCCAGCTGCGGCAGCTTCCCGTCGAAGGCGGGGTAGCGGCCGAACGCCACGAGCACGTCGGCGAAGTTGATGCTGGACGCGTTGACCGCGACCTCGATCTGGCCCGGTCCCGGCGGGACCCGGTCGCACGTCACCAGTTCCGCCGACTCGAGGTCGCCCGGAGTCCGGATCTGCAGGCGCAACCCGACGCCCTCGAGGTCGGTGGTGGCCGTCTTGCGCTCCTCGGGGAGCAGCGGGCTGGGAGTCAACCGCGCGACATACCACTGGCCGTTCCGCCAAGCCGTCTCGTCTTCTTCGGTGCCGCTGAGCAGTTGCTGCGCGAGGTGCTCGGCGTCGGCCGTCTCGTCGACGTCGATCTGCGTTGCGCGAAGGTGCGGGTGTTCGGTGCCGATGACCCTCATCAGGCCGCGCACGCCGGCCTGCTCCAGGTTGAGCTGGTCGTCGGCCAGCACCGCCTGCGCGGCGCGGGTGACGACGTAGAGGCGGGGTGGCTCCCCTGGCGCCTCGGGCAACTCGCGCGCGATCCGCACCAGGTGCTGCACGTGGTCGCGGCCCAGCTGCGGAGCCCTGTCCCCGGACTGGCCGTCGTTCGGTCCCGTGAGGATCACCACCCCGTTGAGGCCGCCGCTGCGCAGGTGGTTCTTCAGCTCATCGGCGTTGTCGCCGAAGCTGCCCTGCTGGGGCCAGGCCATCGTGGTGCATTCGGCGCCCCGGGTCTTGAGCACGTCGGTCAGCGTGGTGGCCACCACGTCCGCGGTCGGACTGGTGCTGATGAGCAGCCAGGTGCCGCCGTCGGCGTACTCCCCGACCTCGGGCAGCTCCCGGTGTCGCCATTCGACGGTCAGGAGTCGCTCGGCGAGCAGCCGTTCCGGCCGGTCGTGCTCGGAAGCGCCGGTACCCAGCTCCAGGCCCTGCACCGCGAGGATGACGGCGCCGTGCTCGTCGAGGATGTCGATGTCCGCCTCGACTCCGGAGGTGTCGGCCTTCGTCACCCGGGTGTAGCAGAAATGGGCTTTGCGGGCGGTGCCGTAGGCGCGAAGCCAGCGAATTCCCAGGGGCAGCCCCAGCGCCCCCTCGCCGAGGGCGCGAACCAGCGGATGAGCCTCGACGGACTGGAAGCAGGCGTCCAGCAGAGCCGGGTGCACCCCGTAGGCGTCCTGTTGCGAGCGGATCTGGCGGGGTAGCGCAACCTCTGCCAGCACGGTGTCGGACGCCTCGTCGCCGGTGTGCACGACGACAAGACCCGAGAAGGCCTCGCCGTACTGCATCCCGCGCTCGTCCATCCGCCGGCGCACGTCGTCGCCGTCCTCCAGTGCCGGATGAGCGGCCAGCAGCGCGGCGACGTCGTGTGCAGCGGGGTGCCCGTTCTGTGCGACCTGCAGGACCGCGGAGGCCTGTCGTGACTGCTCGCCCGCCTGGTTGGTCTCGACGGTGAACTCGGCGGTTCCTGGCGAGGACACCGATGCCGCCGCACCGATCGTGGTCTCCTCGTCCAGCAGCAGCGCCTGCTCGAAGCGCATGTCCCGGACCTCGGCTTCGTCACCGAGGACCGTGCGCGCCGCCGCCAGGGCCATCTCGCAATACGCCGCGCCGGGCAACACAGCCACATTGCGGACCTGGTGATCGCCGAGCCAGGGCTGCGCGGCGGTGCCGACCTCGCCCTGCCACACGTGGCGCTCGGGTTCCTCCTGCAGACGGACGTGCTCGCCGAGCAGCGGATGCACCGAGACGGTGCGGGCGCCGTGCGTCGAGGACTCCTGCACGCGCCCGGTCAGCCAGTGCTGACGGTGGGTCCACGTCGGCAGCGGCGCGTCCACCAGCCGGCCGGCCGGGCAGAGCACGAAGAAGTCGACTGCCGCCCCCGCGCTGTGCATGTCCGCCATGAAGCCCACCAGCCCGTGCGGCATCTCTTGTTCGCGGCGCATCCCGGCCAGCGCCGCGAGCGGGACATCCACGCTCTCGGCGATCTGATTGAGGGCGCGGACCAGGAGGGGATGCGGCGAGAGCTCGGCGAAGACGCGGAAACCGTCCTCGAGAGCAGCCTGCACCGCCGTGGCGAACCGCACCATGCGACGGCAGTTGTCGGCCCAGTAGCGGGCGTCGAACGCCGGCTGGTCGCGGGGATCGAAGGAGGTGGCCGAGTAGAAGGGGATCTCGGGAGTCATCGGCGTCAGATCCCCGAGGGCGTCCTTGAGCTCACCGAGGATCGGGTCGACCTGAGGCGAGTGGAACGCGACATCGGTCGGGACCTCGCGGGCCATCACGTCGCGCTCCTCCCAGGCAGCGACGAGTTCGTGCACCTTCTCGGCGGCGCCCGCGATGACCGTGGACTGCGGCGATGACACCACGGCCACCACGACGTCCTTGATCCCGCGCGCCATCAGTTCGGAAAGCACCTGCTGGGCCGGCAATTCGACCGATGCCGTGGCGCCGGCGCCCGCGACCTTGCCCATCAGCCGGGAACGACGGCAGACGACGCGCGCACCGTCCTCCAGTGAGAGTGCACCGGCGACGACCGCTGCCGCCGCCTCGCCGAGCGAGTGCCCGATCACCGCGGCCGGGCGTACGCCGTGTGCCTTCAGGGTGGCGGCCATGGCGACCTGCATCGTGAACAGCGTCGGTTGCACCTGGTGCTGGCCGGTGACGGTCTGCAACGCCGACATCGCCTCGGTCACCGAGAATCCCGACTCCTCGGCGATGACGGACTCCGCTTGCGCGACGGTCGCGGCGAACACCGGTTCGGTCGCCAGCAGCTGCGCACCCATCCCCGCCCACTGCGAACCCTGACCGGAGAACACCCAGACCGGACCTCGATCGTCGCGTCCGACCGCGGCCGGATACGGGGCGTCACCGTCTGCGATCGCGCGTAGTTCCTGGGCGAGTCCGGGCTTGGTGTTCGCGATGACGGCGGTCCGGACCGGCCGGTGCGCGCGGCGGCGCGCCAGTGTGTAGGCCAGATCGGGTAGCTCGACGTCGTCATGGGCGGTCACCCAGTCGGCGAGCCGGCCTGCGGTGCGGCGCAACTCGTCTGCCGATGTGGAGGACAGCGCGAACAGCAGCGGCGCCGTTGCCGATGAGTCCGAGCCCCCGTGCTGTGCTGTGTCGGCTCCGGTTTCGGGGGCCTGCTCGAGGATGGCGTGAACGTTGGTGCCCGAGACTCCGTACGCCGACACGGCCGCCCGCCGGGGTGCTCCGCCATTGGTCGGCCACGGCGTGTTCGCCTGCGGGACGAACAGTTTGGTCTCGATCTCCGCCATCTCGTCCGGCAGCCGGTTGAAGTGGAGATTCTGTGGGACGACGCCACCCTGCAGCGAGAGCACCGCCTTCACCAAGCCGAGTGCGCCGGACGCCGACTGGGTGTGGCCGAAGTTCGTCTTCGAGGACGCCAGTGCGCACGGACCGTCGATGCCGTAAACCTCGGCCAGGCTGGCGTATTCGATGGGATCACCGGTCGGGGTGCCGGTACCGTGTGCCTCGACCATGCCGACACTGCTCGAGTCGACCCCGGCGGCGGACAACGCATCTCGGTAAGCGGTGACCTGAGCGGTCCGTGACGGTGTCGCGATGTTGACCGTGCGGCCGTCCTGGTTGGCGGAGGTGCCGCGGATCACCGCGAGGATCCGGTCACCGTCGCGCTGCGCCTCCGAGAGCCGTTTGAGCATCACGACGGCGCAGCCCTCACCGGCCACGAAGCCGTCGGCCTCCACGTCGAACGTGTGGCACCGACCGGTGGGGGAGAGCATTCCCTCTGCCGATCCGGCCGCCCACTTGCGGGGGTCCAGCGCCAGTGCGACGCCACCGGCAAGGGCGAGGTCGGTCTCGCCCTCGTGCAGGCTGCGGCAGGCCAGATGCACGGCCGCCAGGCCCGAGGAGCACGCGGTGTCCACCGTGAGGGCGGGACCGTGCAGGCCGAGGGCGTAGGCGATCCGGCCCGAGGCCAGGCTCGGATTGTTGGCGATGAAGCCGTACGGCTTCTCGACGGCGCCGGCCTCAGCGGCCACCAGCTGATAGTCGTTGTGGGTCAGTCCCACATACACACCGGTCAGTGAGTCGGCCACAGCCTCGCGGTCGAGGCCGGCATGTTCCATCGCCTCCCAGGAGGTTTCGAGCAGCAGCCGGTGCTGCGGGTCGCTGACGGTCGCTTCGCGCTCGCCCATCCCGAAGAACTCGGAATCGAAGCCTGCGACATTGTCGAGGAATGCACCCCATTTCGACACAGAGCGACCCGGCACCCCGGGCTCAGGGTCGTAGAAGTCGTCGGCATCCCAACGGTCGGACGGGATCTCCGTGACGAGGTCGTCACCACGCAGCAACGCCTCCCACAGCCGCTCGGGGGAATCGATGCCACCTGGGAGTCGGCACGCCATCCCGATCACGGCCACCGGGGTGACCGGACCTCTGCCGCCGTGGCGCGCCGATACGGGCGAATCCGCTTCCGGCAGGAAATCTTGCCCGATCTCGGGTGTAGTCATTCTTCCCCTTGCAAACGTTGCCGCGGTCCAGCCGGAGGCCGAGCCGAATCCCCAGTGCTACTAACGGCACAGTAGCCGCCGTGGAATCGCCGGAGTTCTTCGCGGGCGGGTCCGGTGTGCGTCAGCAAGCAGTAGATCAGCAACGTTAATTGCGCGCACGTCGAGTTGTCTCGCGATCGGCGCAATCCACGGCCGAGGCGGCGGTGGGAACGATCTTGAATTTCCCGGTACTGGTACCGGCGTCTCGATCGACGTTCGCTGTCCGGCGAGCTTAATCCGTGTCCCCAGGGCGTGGCGCTGATTCGGTCATTCGCGACGTGACGTCGTGAGGGTATGGGCGCACGGACCGCCCGAAACGCCGTGCAGCAGCACCTACGCGGACGTCGCGGAGGCGATGCGCGGTACGCCGTGGACGCGGGACCCGTGCCCGGCCAAGGTCGTCCGGCGGTGCCAGGCCCGATGTCGCCGCTTCGGGCGGAATTGTTTGCCTTACATGCCGCTGAACGGCGTTGTCCCTACAAGGGGCTGATAGAGGCGGGCTCTGCGGAATTGCAGAAATTGCTTATTTCCGCGCAGTTGCACGCGCCCGCCGAGCAAACCGGCCAACCGGCCATGCCGTGCGGCGCCGACAGACGGGCTCGGTATCATCTTTCGGGCAATCCGCAAATATCGAGGGCCGGACGGAATGACATGACCGCACACGTCGAGCAGTTGGAGTTCCAGGCGGAAGCGCGCCAACTGCTGGATCTGATGATCCACTCGGTGTACTCGAACAAGGACTCCTTCCTCCGCGAGTTGATCTCGAACTCCTCCGATGCGCTGGACAAGCTGCGTCTGGAATCGTTGCGGAACAAGGACCTGGACGTCGACACCTCTGACCTCCACATCGAGCTCGAGGTGAACAAGGAGCAACGCCTGCTGACCGTCAGGGACAACGGCATCGGTATGACGCGTGCCGAGGTCGTCGATCTGATCGGCACCCTCGCGAAGTCGGGTACGGCGGAGGTCCGCCGGAAACTGCGTGAGGCCAAGAACGCCGCCGCATCCGAGGAGCTCATCGGCCAGTTCGGCATCGGTTTCTACTCGACGTTCATGGTGGCCGACGAGGTCGTGCTGCTCACCCGCAAGGCCGGCGAGGGCGCCGCAACCCGTTGGGTGTCCAGCGGTGACGGCACCTACACCGTCGAATCCGTCGACGATGCCCCGCAGGGCACGTCGGTGACGCTGCACCTGAAGCCCGAGGACGCAGAGGACGAGCTGCACGACTACACCTCGGAGTGGAAGATCCGGGAGCTGGTGAAGAAGTACTCCGACTTCATCGCCTGGCCCATCCGGATGCAGGTCGAGCGGCGTTCCCCCGCCCCGGAGGAGGGCGCAGAGGAACAGGCCACGGTCGAGACGCAGACCCTCAACTCGATGAAGGCGCTGTGGACGAAGTCGAAAGACGAGGTCCCCGAGGAGGAATACAAGGAGTTCTACAAGCACGTCGCGCACGCCTGGGACGACCCGCTCGAGGTCATCGCGATGAAGGCGGAGGGCACCTTCGAGTACCAGGCGCTGCTGTTCATTCCCTCGCACGCACCGTTCGACCTGTTCACCAGGGATGCCAGGACCGGTGTGCAGCTGTACGTCAAGCGCGTCTTCGTCATGGCCGACTGCGACCAGCTGATCCCCGGCTACCTGCGCTTCGTCAAGGGTGTGGTCGATGCAGAGGACATGTCGCTCAACGTGTCCCGCGAGATCCTGCAGCAGGACCGGCAGCTCACCGCGATCCGTCGACGGCTGACCAAGAAGGTCCTCTCGACGATCAAGACGGTGCAGGCGGAGCGACCGCAGGACTACGCCACCCTGTGGACGCAGTTCGGCGCGGTCCTCAAAGAGGGCCTGATGTCGGACGTCGACAACCAGGACACGCTGTTGCGCATCTCGTCGTTCGCCTCCACACACAGCGACGACGAACTCACGACGTTGGCGTCGTACGTCGAGCGCATGAAGGACGGTCAGAAGCAGATCTTCTACGCCACCGGGCAATCACGGGAGCAACTGCTGAAGTCGCCACATCTCGAGGCGTTCAAGGCCAAGGGCTACGAGGTGCTGCTGCTCACCGACCCCGTCGACGAGGTGTGGGTCGGATCGGTGCCCGAGTTCGACGGCAAACCGCTGCAATCGGTCGCCAAGGGCGAGGTCGACCTCGACTCCGACGACGAGAAGGCCGCGCACGAAGAGGAGCGCGAGGAGCAGCAACGGGACTTCGCCGACCTGCTGACCTGGCTCAAGGAGACGCTGGCCGAACACGTCAAGGAGGTGCGGTTGTCGACGCGCCTCACCGAGTCGCCCGCCTGCCTGATCACCGACACGTTCGGCATCACGCCGGCGCTCGCGCGAATGTACAAGGCTTCCGGACAGGCGATACCCGTCGGGAAGCGCATCCTCGAACTCAATCCGAAGCACGCACTCGTCACCGGCCTGCAGCAGGCGCACCAGAGCCGCGGCGCCGACGACCCTTCCCTCGGCGAGACCGCCGAACTGCTCTACGGCACTGCGCTTCTCGCCGAAGGCGACGTGCCCGACGACCCGGCGAGATTCGCCGGCCTGCTCGCGAACCGGCTGTCCCGCACGGTCTAGAACCCGTCACACCGCGAAAGAGGTGGTGCCAAGTGAGCCAGCAAACGTCATTTCGGCGCGTTCGGAAGAGTCCTCACGGTAGGTTGTGCACGTGACCGAGACCTCGATCCCCGGCGTGCTGCTCGAGCGTGCGAGCTTGCAGCCCAATGACACAGCGTTCACCTTCGTCGATTACGACAAGGACTGGAACGGCGTCGCGGAGAGCCTGACGTGGTCGCAGCTCTACCGGCGCACAGTGAATGTCGCCAACCGCCTCGAGGAATGCGGATCCGAGGGGGATCGTGCCGTCATCCTCGCGCCGCAGGGAATGGATTACGTCGTCGCCTTCCTCGGCGCACTGCAGGCCGGCCAGATCGCGGTCCCGCTCTCGGTGCCCATGGGCGGTGCCACCGACGAGCGGGTGAGCTCGGTGATGACCGACGCGTCGCCTGCCGTGGTGATCACCACCTCGGCGGTCTCGGGCGTCGTCGGGGAGTACGTCGTGCCAGGTGCGGACGGGGCCGCCCCGGCCGTGGTCGAGATCGACTCGTTGGACCTCGACGGATCGATGGGTTCCGGCGCAGGCCGGGAGGACTTCCCGGACAACGCATTCCTGCAGTACACGTCCGGTTCCACCCGCACGCCCGCGGGCGTCGTGATGTCGCACAGCAACATCCTCGAGAACTTCCGGCAGTGGGCCGCCGGGTACTTCTACGCCTTCGGAAACACCGCGCCGCCCGGAACCACCGTGGTGTCGTGGCTGCCGTTCTACCACGACATGGGTCTCTACCTCGGCGTGTGCGCACCTGTCCTCTTGGGCGTTCCCGCCGTCCTGACCAGCCCGGTGTCATTCCTGCAGAGGCCCGCTCGGTGGATGCAGTTGGCGGCGGGCAACACCAGGGCCTACACCGCGGGCCCGAACTTCGCCTTCGAGGTGGCGGCGCGCAAGACCTCGGACGAGGACATGGCCGGCCTCGACCTCTCGGACGTGCTGGTCATCGCGACCGGTGCGGAGCGGGTTCACCCGGCCACCCTGGAGCGGTTCACCCAGCGGTTCACGTCCCTTGGTCTGGACCCAGCGGTGATCCGGCCCTCCTACGGGCTCGCCGAGGCGACCGTGTACGTGGCGACCGACACCACCCCCGCGCCGCCGTCGATCGTGCGGTTCGAATCGGAGAAGCTGACGGCGGGCAAGGCCGAGCGAAGCGCGGACCAAGCCGGCACGCCGCTGGTCAGCTACGGGACGCCGGCGTCGCCGATGGTGCGCATCGTCGATCCCGACACCGGCACCGAGTGCCCGGCGGGCACCGTCGGTGAGATCTGGGTGCACGGCGACAACGTCGCGAAGGGCTACTGGCAGAAGCCGGAGGAGACCGCCAAGACGTTCGGCGCATCCATCGTGACCCCGTCGGCGGGTACGCCGGAGGGCCCGTGGCTGCGCACCGGTGACTCGGGCTTCCTGTCCGACGGCGAGATGTTCATCATCGGCCGCATCAAGGACCTCCTGATCGTCTACGGCCGCAACCATTCCCCTGACGACATCGAGGCCACGGTGCAGGAGATCTCGCGGGGCCGCTGCGCGGCGATCGCGGTCCCGGACAGTCAGACCGAGAAGCTCGTGGTGATCGTGGAGGTGAAGCGAAAGGGCGCCACCGACGAGGAGGTCGCCGATCACCTCAACCGGCTAAAGGGCGAGGTGGCGTCGGCGATTTCGAACACGCACGGACTCAGCGTCGCCGACCTGGTGCTGGTGGGCCCCGGTGCCATTCCGATCACCACGAGCGGCAAGGTCCGGCGGGCGTCGTGTGTCGAGCAGTACCGACACGGTCAGTTCGCCCGCGCGGACGCTTAGCCGCCCGTAGCCGTCAGGACTTCTCGATCGAGTCGATCTCCACCTCGGCGGTCGCCTGGATCAGGGCCAACAGTTCCTTGTCCAGGCCCGGCGCGAACTCCTCGCGGCGTTCCGGTGCGATGGTCATCGGGAAGCCCTCGGGCATCACGGCGGTGCTCAGCTCGGTGCCGTCGTTCGAGGGCGAGGCGCCACGGTAGAGCTTCGCCGCCTGGCTCGCGTCGTCGGCGTCGAAGGTGAACTGGACGCTCTGCAGGCCCTTGTCGAGCAGCTTCTTCACCTCGGGGAACTGCTCGGCATTGGTCTTCGGGATGGGCAGCACGGCACCCCAGTTGACGCCGAGACTCTCCAGCGCCTTGGCGAAGGCGTTCTCGTGCGCCTGGTCGCGCACGATGAGGTACGAGATCGTCGAGCGCGCCGTCTTGTTGGCCGTCATCTCGTAGATGCGGCACTTCTGCAGCCGCCCGGTCGACTCGAGCATCAGGTTGTAGAGCAGGTCGAGCACCAGGTTGCCGCTGTTGTAGACATAGGACCCCAGCCAGGGGTTGCCCGCCGCGTCGACGGGCATCGCGCCCTGGGCGCCGACCAGGTAGTGGTGGATGTTGCTGTGGTCCAGTGCGATCTTCAGCGGCGTCGCGCCCTTGGCGCCCGGCTTGTCCACCGGATCGGTCGGCTTGCCCTGGTACTCCGGTGAGCCGTCGAGCAACCGCGAGATGGTGGTGCCGATCAGCTCCACATGGCTGATCTCCTCGGTGCCCACCCCCTGCAGCAGGTCCTTGTAGGGCTTGGCCGTCACGTCGCCACGGAAGTTCATGCTCTGGAACAGGTACTGCATCATCGTGCGCATCTCGCCGAACTGGCCGCCGAGGCCCTCCTGCAGCGCGTTCGCCGCAGCGGGATCGGGCTCGTCGACGGCGATCTCGTTGATCAGTTGCTGGGTGTGTAGGTACATCTGTCTCTCCCTGTGGTCGCCACCGCCCGTGGAGTTGGGCAGCGCGTAGAGGACTACCCAATCCCTGGCGTCGAACCCGGATGCGCCCCACCAATCTTGAGATTGCCCGCGGACCCCACCGGGTACTGCTGCACGGACCGACCATCGATAAGGAGCGCAGCGAATGACGTCTCAGGAACCCACCACACCCGCGACCGAGGCCGCCGAGGACGAGGTGCTCGCACCGGCCACGCCCGGCGCCGAGGCACTTCCGGCGGACGATTCCGGAGATTCCGCGCAGAAGTAGCCGCCGTACAACGCAAGAACGGGTCGCTGTGTGAACAGCGACCCGTTCTGATGTGCGCCTGGTCAGGCCTGCTTGGAGTACCGGATGAGGAAGGCGGCGGACACCACCGCCGCACCGACGCCCACCGCGACCCAGATCACCGCGGAGAAGATCAGCGACGCCGCCGAGATTCCGACACCGGAGAGCACCGAGGCCGAGTACAGCAGCCAGAACACGCGGTAGAGCGACCACAGCGCGGTCATGCCGGCGAAGATGCCGAGCACCAGGCTGGGGGTGCGCTCCACGCGGTCGACCTGCTCCTGGACGCGGGTGGGGATGATGTTCATCGTTTGCTTCCTTTCGTCGTGCGCGCCGCTGCGGCGTCGCCATGACGGCAAGTGAAGTCGTGTCCAGCAGCTACCGATCCCAAACTGCGGCCCGCTCGGAGGGGATACCGTATGACGATGGAGCGCCCGGGGTTTGCCGAGGATGGTGGTGAGTGGTCCGCGCCGCACGAGGAACTCCGCGCCGGGGCGCGCCCGGTGCTGCCCGGTGACGACCCGTTCTATCAACCGCCGCCAGGATTCGAGCGGACCGCACCCGGCACGGTGCTGCGGTCCCGCGACGTGCAGTTGGCGTTCCTCGGGGTGATCCCGCAGCGCTTCACCGCCACCCAACTGCTCTACCGGACCACCGACCTGGACGACGCGGCGTCGACCACCGTCACCACGGTGCTGACGCCATCGGAGCGGACACCCGACATGGCCTGCCCGATCCTGTCCTACCAGTGCGCGATCGACGCCGTCACGGGCCGCTGTTTCCCGTCCTATGCCCTGCGTAGGAGGGCCAAGGCCGCGGGCTCGCTGGCGCAGTTCGAGTTGTTGCTGATCGTCGCCGCACTCGCCGAGGGCTGGGCGGTGTCGGTGCCCGACCACGGCGGACCGCACGGGGTGTTCGGGGCTCCCTTCGAGCCCGGCTACTGCGTGCTCGACGGTCTGCGTGCGGCGCTGAACTTCGAACCGCTCGGCCTTTCCGCGTCGGCGCCGATCGGCCTGTGGGGGTACTCCGGCGGCGGACTGGCCGCCGCGTGGGCCGCCGAGATGTACGACGGCTACGCGCCGGAACTCAACGTCGTCGGCGCCGTCCTCGGATCACCCGTCGGCGACCTCGGGAGCACCTATCACCGCCTCAACGGCAAGTTCTTCTCCGGCCTGCCGACGATGGTGGTCGCCGCCCTGATGCACAGCTATCCCGACCTGAAGCGGGTCATGGAGGAACACGCCAGTGCCGAAGGCAAGGCGCTGTTCGAGAAACTCACGAAGATGACGACCGCGCAGGCGGTGGTGCGGCTGAGGAAGCAGGACATGGCCGGCATGCTGGACCATCCGATCGAGGAGATCCTGCAGATGCCCGAGGTCCAGCACGTCTTCGACAACATCAGACTCGGCATCGCCGCCCCCACCATGCCCGTGCTGATCGTGCAGGCGGTGCACGACCGCATCATCTCGGTCGACGACATCGACCGGCTGGCAGCCACATACGCCGCCGGAGGCACGAATGTCACCTATCACCGCGACAAGTTCTGCGAGCACATCCTGCTGCACCCGTTGTCCGCCCCGATGGCGCTCCGGTGGCTGCGCGACCGCTTCGACGGCAGGCCGGTCGACGAGAACCGCCTGCGTACGACGTGGCCGACGGTGTTCAACCCGTCGACGTACCGCGGACTGGGCAGGCTCGCCGTGGTGAGCGCGAAGGTGATCACCGGGCGGGGCGTCGAGCGTCGCCCGCTGTCGGCGACCGACCGCTGAGCGCGCTTCCGCCCGTGCTTGAAAATTAAAATTCTGCACCCTGTGTCAAAAGACATTCCGAGTCAAGATCAGCCAGTAATTTCCTCGGCATGGTGGGCGTCACCGGTGGGACGTGTCCGCGATGTGGCGCGGCACTGGTCGAGATCGAATCGCGGGCTGCGTGGAGATGTCCGCCGCGTGAGGGGGCGGATCACTTCTACATGCGATGGGACGGCGGCGGCGAGTCCTACGCCGTCATCGATCCGGACAACGTCTACAAACCTTTTTGAAACGACCCGCGCGGTCGAACCCGATCTCTTGACAGAGGATTACTTGGTAACACTAGAGTGATCCTCGTGCCGACGCGTGGTGGTGGTGACGCCAGGAACCGGTTGCTGACCACGGCCCGCCGCCGCTTCGCCGCCGACGGGGCGTTGTCGCCGACCCTCGACGAGGTGCGCCGCGAGGCCGAGGTCAGCGTCGGCGCCCTCTACCACCACTTCCCGGACAAGCGGGCGCTGGCTGCGGCGGTGTTCGCGCAGCTGATCCGCGAGTACCAGGACGGGTTCCTCGAGGCGCTCGTCAAGCAACCGACCGCCGAGGGCGGCATCCGGGCGGGCGTCGTCCACCACCTCCGCTGGGTCGTCGCCCATCGTGCCGAAGCCGCACTGCTGCTTGGGGATCGGCTCGACAGCGCCGAACTGCAGGACGCCAACCGCCGGTTCTTCTCCGCCGTCGGTGACTGGTGGCGGCCCCACCACGCCTACGGAGTGCTCGGCCCGATGCAGCCCGGGATCACCTCAGCGCTGTGGCTCGGGCCCGCGCAGGAGTACAGCAGGTACTGGCTGGCAGGCACCGCCGCGAAGATCTCCAGCCGAACCGTCGAGACGTTCGCCGCCGCCGCATGGGCGGCGCTGCGACAGCACGCCGAGGAGTGAACTCCATGTCGGAAGACTCGCTGTACCGCAAGATCCTCGCCGAGGGCGACGACCCCTCCGCCCCGGCCCGGATGCACGTCGACCGGCGCGGTGACCGCGCGGTGATCACCCTCGACGAACCGGACCGCCTCAACGTGCTGTCGGCACCGCTGGTCCGCCAGCTGCGGCGCGCACTGGTGGCGCTGGCCGACGACGTCGACGTCCGCACCGTCGTGCTGACCGGCGCCGACCCCGGCTTCAGTGCCGGCGGCGATCTGCAGATGATGCGCACCGCGATCGACCACCTCGACGCCGACGAGGGAACCACCGACATCTGGCGGTGGATCCGGCGCGAGTTCGGCGGTGTCGCACGGACCATCGCGGGATCGGACACCATCTTCGTCGCGGCGCTCAACGGGCCTGCCGCGGGCGTCGGGCTGGCCTGGGCCCTGACGTGCGACGTCGTCATCGCCAGCGAGCGGGCGGTGCTGGTGCCCGCCTTCGGGCGGCTGGGACTGATCCCGGAGGTGGGCACCAGCTGGGCGCTCACCCGCCGGCTCGGCTACCAGGGGGCGCTGGCCTTCTTCCTGCGCGGCGAACACATCGACGCGCAGACCGCACGCGAGCTCGGGTTGGTGCAGGAGGTGGTCGAGCACGACCAGCTGCTGCAGGCGGCCGACGACTGGTGCACCCGCGTCGCACAACTGCCCGCCCACGCGGTGGCCATGACCAAGTCACTGCTGCGCGGCGCCGCCGACACGAGCTGGCATCAGTCGTTGGCGTTCGAGGAGTTCGCCGAGCCGAACTGCTTCTCCACCGCGGCATTCGCCGGCAGCGTCGGCGCCATGCTCGGACGCTGAGTCACCCGGAGCGCATCGCATCGGTGCGACGAAACGCCCACCATGACGCTGAGCGGGCGCTTAGCATGGCGAGGGCGCCGTCGCTCCGACCGGCTCTCTTCGCACGGGAGGTTCGCCTTGCCGAATCAGCTCCACCACGTCGTCATGCGCAGCCATGCCGCAGGCACCTTCATCCGCTTCCTGACCGACGTGGTCGGTATGGAGGTTCAGGGCGCGTTCCACGTTCCCGGTGAGGTGCTGCAGGCCACGTTGGGCTGGCCCCCCTCCGACGGCGCCGAGGTGACGATGCTCGGCGGCGGCGACGCCGGGCTGATCGAGGTCCTCGACGTCCCCGCACACCTCCGCGAGGTGGCGCCGGAAGGGCTGGCCGCACTGTCCTTCCTGACCGACGACTACCGCAACGTGCAGGACAGGGCCCGCACGATGGCCGACGACGTCACGGTCCTCTTCGGCGACGTGCCCGGCGTCGACCTGTTCTTCTGCACCATGGGCGGCGTTCCGATGGAGTTCATGGGCAGCTACGACGCCGACAGCGCCGCGACTGTGGCGGCGAGCGGCGGAGCGCAGTGAGTCGACGTGCGGATCGGTGGTCACGGTGGACGATGCCGCGGCACTGACGGACATCGAGGCGATCAAGCTGCTGAAGGCCCGGTACTGCCGATACCTCGACGCCAAGGACTGGGTCGCGTGGCGGAGCCTGCTGGGTGACGACTTCACCAGCGAGATCGCGGGCGCGGGAGGCAGGCAGACCGTGGGCGCCGACGAGTTCGTCGCCTACACCCGTAGAACCATCGGGAAGCCGTCGCAGCCGACCGTGCACCATGTCCACGCCCCGGAGATCACGCTGACATCGGCGACGACCGCCCACGGTGTGTGGGCACTCAAGGACGTCGTTCGCCTCATCCCGATGGTGACCCTGCACGGCTACGGCCACTACCACGAGACCTACGAGAAGTGCGACAACCGTTGGCGCATCACATCTTCGCGCTTGACCCGGCTGCGGGAGGACGTCGCGATCCCACTCCTGCCGGCCGCCCTCGCCACCCGACTACGCGTCGCCGCAGCGAAACTGGCGCGCCGCACCTCTCGCGCCATGCCGAGTTCTCCGACGAACGAAGAAGGCTGACATGAACAAGATCTCGGGACGCCGCGTCCTCGTCACCGGAGCCAGCGGGGTGGTGGCCTTCCCCGTCGCCGTCGAGCTCGCCAAGAACAACGAGGTGTACGCGGTGTCCCGGTTCTCCGATCCGGAGCAGAGCCGGAGCCTCGAACAGGCGGGCGCCCGCCCGATCCCGTTCGACCTCGCGAATCCGGATCTGTCGGCGCTGCCCGAAGCGGTCGACGTCGTGATCAACTACGCGGTGCTGCCGCCGACCCACCCAGACGCCTATGAGGTCAACGCGGGCGCCACCGGACGCCTGGCCCGGCGCTACCGCGACTGCGAGGCCTTTGTACACGGCAGCACCGGATCGCTGTACGCCTATCAGGGCGAGCGTCCGCTGCGGGAGGACGACGCCTACGGGCTGCACGCGTCGGCGGAGAACTACGCCGCGAGCAAGATCGCGGCCGAATTCCTGGTGAGGCATCTGAGCACGGATTACCGACTGCCCGCGACCATCGTCCGCATCTTCTCCTTCTACGGTCCGCGCGGCGGCGGGGTCACCCAGCGGATCGACCAGATCATGCGCGGACAGCCGGTCAGCGTCTATCCCGGCGTCCGTAACGTGCACACGCCGCTGTACGAGGACGACTACGTCGAGAAGACCATCGCCGCTGCGGGAATCGCCGAGATCGGGGCCAACGTCGTCAACATCGGTGGCACCGAACCGGTGACGACGCAGGAGTACTGCCGGATGGCCGGCGAGATCCTCGGCAGGGAGCCCGTCTTCACGGAGAACAGCAAGGCGTGGCCGATCTGGGCCGACACCACGAAGATGGTGGAACTCCTCGGCCCCAACAAGGTCTCGGTGCGCGAAGGTGTCCGACGCACGATCGACGCGGCGCAGAACCGGCTGAACACCTCCCATCACGTCATCGGCGAGCCGGCGCCCACCCGGTGATCACGTTCATCGTGCACCTGCGGGTGCCGCCCGAGAACGCCGCCGCGTTCGAGAACCTGATGACCGACGTCGCCGCCATGTCCAACGACCGCGAGCCGGGAGTCACGTACTACGGCTTCGCCAAGAGCGTCGACGAGCCCGACACCTACGTGGCCGTCGAGGTGTACCGGGATCAGGCGGCCGTCGCCGCGCACGGTGCGGTCGAGTGGGTGACGAACTCGATACCGGAGATGTTGCGCCTCATCGAGGGCATGCCGCGGATCGTGCAGTACGTCAGTCCCGGGACCGAACCCGTCGTCACGCAGTTCGAGGAGCTGACGTGACCGGTACCAGCCTGGCTGTCGTCAGCCGGTTCGGCACCGCACTGAACCAGAACAGGCTGGACGAAGCCTGCGCGCTGTTGCACGAGGACCTCGTGGTCAACGAGGCAGGCGGCCTGCCCTACAGCGGGGACTATCACGGCCCACAAGGTTTCATGGACCTCCTGACGGCCATGACCGAGAAACTGGAACTGACCCCGGGACCGATCAACCGTGCGCCCCTGAGCGACGACACCGTCGTGTCCCGGTTCCGGCTGCGATTCACCGCGCGCGCGTCCGGCCGATTCACCGAGATGAACCTGGTGGAGATCTACACGGTCTCGGACGGTCTGATCATCGCGCTGGACGTCTACTACAAGGACCCGTCGGCCGTGACGGCCCTGCTCGCGACGTAGCCGGCGGATCAACGCCGGCGCGATGTCGAGAACGGTCCGACGGCTCCGTCCCAGGGGTGAGCGACCGACTAGGGTCGCCACGTCGAAGGGAGAAACTCATGGCAAAGTACCTGTTCCTCAAGCATTACCGGGGTGCGCCCGCGTCGGTGAACGACGTGCCGATGGACCAGTGGACGCCCGCCGAGATCGACGCGCACATGCAGTACATGCAGGACTTCGCCGACCGGCTCAAGGACAGCGGCGAATTCGTCGACAGCCAGGCGCTGGCGGCCGACGGCGCCTGGGTCCGCTCCGACGGCGAGGGAAAGCCGCCGGTGACCGACGGGCCGTTCGCCGAGACCAAGGACCTGATCGCGGGCTTCATGATCATCGACGTCGACTCCTACGAGCGTGCGGTCGAACTGGCGGGCGAGCTCTCCGCGGCGCCCGGGGCGGGAGGCCGGCCGATCCACGAGTGGCTCGAGGTGCGGCCGTTCATGTCCGCCGCCCCCGGCTCCGCCGAGTAGTCGTGCGCACGGTGGACGAGGCGCGGCTGAGGGATCTGATCCCCCAGGTCCTGGCCGTCCTCGTGCACCGCGGCGCGGACTTCGCCACCGCCGAGGACGCCGTCCAGGAAGCCCTGATGAAGGGCCTCGAGATGTGGGCGGACCAACCACCCGAGGACCCCAAGGGCTGGCTGATCACCACCGCGTGGCGCCGCTTCCTCGACCTCGCCCGATCCGACGTCGCCCGGCGCGACCGGGAGACCCGGGTGGCCGAGGAGCCGCCACCCGGGCCGGCCGAAACCGCCGACGACACGCTGGCGCTCTACTTCCTGTGCGCGCACCCGAGCCTCACCGCCGCGTCCGCCGTCGCGCTCACGCTGCGCGCCGTCGGCGGCCTGACCACCCGCCAGATCGCCCAGGCCTACCTCGTGCCGGAAGCGACGATGGCACAGCGCATCAGCCGCGCGAAACGCACCGTCGCCGACGCCCGGCTCGACCGCCCCGGCGACCTGCGCACCGTGCTGCGGGTCCTCTATCTGGTGTTCAACGAGGGCTACAGCGGCGACGTGGATCTCGCGGCGGAGGCGATCCGGCTGGCCCGGCAGCTGGCCGGCTCCACCGACGACCCGGAGGTCGCCGGACTGCTCGCGCTCTTCCTCCTCCACCACGCCCGGCGCGCCGCCAGGACCCGGGCCGACGGCAGCCTGGTACCGCTCGCCGATCAGGATCGCGGCCTGTGGCGGCGCGACCTCATCGCCGAGGGGGTGGCCGTGCTGCAGGCCGCCCTGGCACGAGACCGACTGGGGGAGTACCAGGCCCAGGCCGCGATCGCGGCCCTGCACGCCGACGCGCCCACCGCCGGCGAGACCGACTGGCCGCAGATCGTCGAGTGGTACGACGAGCTCGTCGCGCTCACCGACAGCCCCGTGGTGCGGCTCAACCGCGCTGTCGCCGTGGGAGAGGCGGACGGACCGCACGCGGGGCTCGCCGCGCTCGCCGACCTGGACCCGGGCCTGCCGCGACACACCGCGGCGAGCGCCTACCTGCACGAGAAGGCGGGCAACCTGTCCACGGCGGCCGACCTCTACGTGGTGGCGGCCGACCGTGCGCAGAACATCGCCGAGCGCAACCACCTCACGCTCTGCGCCGCCGCGCTCCGGCAACGCATCGCTGCCGAGGATCGCCGAGGGCGGTGAGCACCCGGCCCGCAACGCGGTCGGCACTGCGGAGGACACCGGCCCGCCGCGCCGCGACGACGTGGCGGGTGACGACGCCGAGCGCCTGACGGCCGCGGCCCCCGCGCGCCACCATCGCGGTGGCTGTCGCGCCACACAGGAATCCGAGCACGAAGAACCCGCGAGCGCGCCGCTTGTTCTGTCTGGCTGCCACCAGGCCGACGAGTGTGCGCGTGGTGGCGAGCACCGCGAGCGCGACCAGCAGCCACACCAGCGCCGGTCCCACCGCCTGCATGGCGCCACCTTCCGCCGCCCGTGCGCGGGCCGCCCGGCCGATTGAACACGGGTTCTGCCGGCGGCGGGAGAGCCGGCGCCGCATCGTGACCCAAACGACTGCCAAGCGTTAACCGATGAGTGTCACCGGCCGCCGAGGTCTACCGTGCATCCGTCCGGCAATCCGAGGAGAACGCGTGACCCAGCTGCTCAAAGTCCAGAACTTCACCGTCTCCAGCGACGGCTTCGGGGCGGGTGAGAACCAGAGCTTCGAGCGCCCGTTCGGCGACGCCGACCCCGGCGCCATGATGTTCTGGGCAGGCGCGACGGCGAGCTGGCCCAACCGCACGGACCCCGGTGGCAGTCGCGGTCTCGACGACTACTTCACCCGGGACTTCGCCCACAACATCGGCGCCGAGATCATGGGCCGCAACAAGTTCGGGCCGCAACGCGGACCGTGGCGCGACCACGAGTGGCAGGGCTGGTGGGGCGACGAGCCGCCGTTCCACACCCCGGTGTTCGTGATGACCCACCACGTGCGGCCGTCGTTCGCGCTGTCGGACACCACGTTCCACTTCGTCGACGACGATCCGGCGGTGGTGCTCGAGAAGGCCAGGGAAGCGGCCCAGGGCAGAGACGTCCGGCTCGGTGGCGGGGCGACCACCATCCGGCAGTTCCTCGACGCCGGACTGATCGACACCCTGCACGTGGCGGTTGCCCAGGTGGAGATCGGCGCCGGAACCCGGCTGTGGAGCTCACCCGAGGAGCTCGACGACCGGTTCCACCATGACATCGTGCCCAGTCCGAGCGGCGTCACGCACCACCTGTTCTGGCGGCGGTGAGCCCGACTCAGTTGTCGTCGCCGACGATCTGACGCTCGTGCTCGGTGCGGCGCGCCAACTCGTCGTCGTCGAGATGCTTGGGCGTCTTCGCGTGCTCCTTGCGATCAGGATGCACCTCTTCGGAGGGGATCATCACGTCGGAGAGGTCCGTCCGGTCGTCTGTAGCCATGCCGCTGTAGTTACCCTTCGGCGCGGTCGGTAATCATCGCCGCGCGCCGTCCCGCCGAGTCCGAGGCTTGCCCGCGCGGCAGGCCGGGTACATGGCTGCGAACGACCGAACAGGCGGGGGGTGATGTCGTCGATGGAACCGGACTGTCCCAAGCGGATGGAATTCGGGCCCTGCGGCGGTGTGCGTCCCGACGGTCAGTGCGAGATGCGGCCGGGTCCGTGCGCGTTCGGCGATGTGGTGCCGTGGTCCGGACCGCTGCCCAGTGCGCGACCGGCCCGCCCCCCGCTGGTGCTCACCGACTTCAGCGCCGTCCCGTTCGACGAGGCCGACATCGCCGTGACGGCGGGGATTCTCGCGCCGTCATCCGACGCCGTTCTGGTCGGCGAGCATCAGAACAAACCCGATTTCCCGCCGACGCTGATGGGCCGGCTGCTGCTCGACGCCGGGGTGACGCCGTGGATCACCCTGTCGTGCCGGGACCGCAACCGCGTGGTGCTTGAGCAGGAGTTGCGCGGGCTGTGCGCCATCGGCGTGCCCACCGTGATGTGTGTGACCGGCGACGGCCGCGGTTACGACGTGCGGCCCGAGGTCACCCAGACCTTCGATCTCGACGGCCCGCGGCTGGTCGCGCTGGCGGCAGCGGCGGGCGCCGTCGCGGCGGTACCGGAGACACCGACCGCACCGCCGATCGCCGCGCGGCCGATGCGGCTGGTGCAGAAGCAGCGGGCCGGCGCCAGCATCGCGGTGCTCAACCACGTGCCCTTTCCGGCCGACGTCTCCGCCTTCATGGCGTCGGCCCGATCGGCGGGACTGTCCATTCCGGTGGTCGCCGCGGTCGCGGTGTTCACCGACAGCATGTCCGCGTCCGTGTTGCAGAGCCTGCCCGGACTCGACCTCGATCAGGACGTCGTCGCAGAGGTGCTCGGCGCGGCGGATCCGGTCGCGGCCGGGATCGACGCGGCCGTCGCGGAGGCCAGGGCGCTGCTGGCCATCGACGGCGTCGAGGGCGTGAACATCTCGGGCCTGGCGTCGGCCGCAGGCGGCCACACCGGGGCCGAGATCAAGGCCGAGGTCGGCCGCCGAATCCGGGAGGAGTTGTCGTGAGCGAGGCGATGGAGGCCGAATTCGACACCGTCGCCGAGTGGACGGCGCAGGTGGCGGTGAAGCTGGGAGCGGAGTACCACGTTCCGGCGGGCTGCCGGGGCAGCGGGAGCCCCGCGGCGCTGGACTGGCTCTGCGAACACATGCGCCTGGCGGCGGGGGACCTACTTGTGGACTGTGGAGCGGGCGTCGGTGGCCCCGCCGCCTATGCGGCGCAGACACACTCGGTCAGACCCGTGCTGATCGAACCCGAAGCGGGGGCGTGCCGCGCGGCGCGCAGGCTGTTCGACCATCCGGTGCTGCGCGCGCTCGGATCGGCGATGCCGGTGGCCGACGGGAGCGCCGACTCCGCCTGGTCGCTCGGCGTGCTCTGCACGACTCCGGATCAGCTCGCACTGCTGCAGGAGCTGCGGCGGGTGGTGCGGCCAGGGGGGCGGATCGGACTGCTCGCCTTCGTCGCCCACGGCGCCATCGCGAACGACCAGCTCCCCGACAACCACTTCCCCACGCCCGACGCACTGCGCGACCTGGTGGCCGATGCGGAACTCGAGGTCGAGCACCGGCTCAGCACCGCCGACCTGCCCGCCATCCCCAGTGACTGGGACGAGCGTGTCGACGCGGTGACCGATGCGCTCACCGAGCGACACGGGCACGAGCGGGCCTGGCAGCTGGCCGAACGGCAGAGCGCGACGATCGGGCGGCTACTCGGCGACGGGACGCTGACCGGCGAGCTGCTGGTGCTGCGTCACGCGTGACCGCGCACGGTCAGACCGGGGCGAGCCGGTCTGCCCACGGCATCGCCCGCTCGAGTTGGGCGGCCAACTGGATGAGCGTGGACTCACCGGCGAGCGGCGCGACGAACTGCACGCCGAGCGGCAGGCCGTCTGCGGTCCAGTGCAGCGGCAGCGTGATCGCGGGCCTGCCGGTGAGATTCGCCAGCTGCGTGTACGGCACCCAGCCGAGGTTCTTGTCCACCATGTCGTCGACGATCCCGGTGAGACCCAGCAGCCGCGCGGTGCGCGTCCTGATCAGGACGTCGGCCCCCTTCTGCACCGCCACCGGGAGGTCGAACTCGCCGATCTTCGGCGGCGGGGTCGCCAGGGACGGTGTCAGCAGCAGGTCGTAGGACTCGAAGTACGTCGTCAGCCTGCGGGTGTGGTCGTGGCGCCGCTGCACGGCCGCGACGTAGTCGACACTGCTCGTCGCCCGGCCGAGCGCGGCCAGGATCAGCGTGTCCCGCTCGAACTTGTCGTCACCGGCGCCCGTCCGCCGCTTGGCGTCGTCGAGCTCCCACGCGGTGTAGACGAACCACGTGAGCAGGAAGTCGCGCGCGAGCTCGGCATCGTCGAACGGCGCCTGCGGCAACTCCTCGACGTGGTGGCCGAGCTCGGTCAGGCTCTTCACCGTCGCCTCGACAGCGGCGAAGGCCTCCCGGTGCGGTGCCGGGTTGATCGCCGACGGCACCCGCACCCCGATGCGCAGGGCCCCGGGCTCCGCGTCCACGCACGACACGAACGGCGTGGCGGGCACGCCGGGAACGAAGGGCCCGCCCGGCTCACCGCCGGCGATGACGTCGAGCATCGCCGCCGTGTCGCGCACGGTGCGGGACACGACGCCCTGCACGGCGGCGCCG
>NZ_JAUMSQ010000379.1:0-5260 GCF_030519285.1 Mycolicibacterium arseniciresistens | reverse complement strand
CCGCGCCCCGGGAACCCGGGCCCGACGAGGCCCGGCTCCGGCGAGGGACCGGACGGCGACTGGGGGCACGGCCATCCCGGTCACCCGGGCTGGCCGGGTGGTCACGGTCCGACGCGGCCGACCAAACCCACGAAGCCGACCGAGCCGACGGGTTCCACCGAACCCACGGAGCCGACCGAGCCGACAGGATCCACCGAGCCCACGGAACCCTCCGGGACGACCGATCCGTCCGAGACCACCGACCCGTCTGAGACCACCGATCCGTCTGAGACCACGGATCCGTCTGAGACCACGGATCCGTCTGAGACGACCGATCCGTCTGAGACGACCGATCCGTCCGAGACGACCGATCCGTCTGAGACGACCGATCCGTCTGAGACCACAGATCCGTCGGAGACCACGGACCCGTCGCAGACGACCACCGTCCGACCCACTTCGGACGGCTCCTCCGGCGGTGACGGCGGGTCGCAGGGCTCCGGGCAGCCCGAGCCGCCCGACGAGGAGACCCCGCCGGTCGCCGAACCACAACCTGAGCCTCGCGTGCTCGACGCGGCTCCCGGCATCGGCGCCCTGGCCCAGGCACCGCTGGCGCCGATCGCCATGCCGATCATCGTTCCGCCGATCGTGGTGCCACCGGTCGTCGTGCCACCCCTCGTCGCTCCCCCGGGACTGGGCATGGGTGGCGGGCCCGGCGGCCCCGCAGGACCCCGTGGACCCAGCCCGAACTCGGGTCCGCGCGAGATGAACGCCGATCCACGCACGGGACGTCAGCCCGAGGCGCCGTTCCGCGGTGGAGATCCCGGGGTGCCGCCGGCGACATTCCGGGTCGGTTACGGGGAATACCTGCGAACAGCGGGTATCTCTCAGATCGCGGCGGTGGCGGTGCCGGGGGTTGCGGGGATCCTGTTGCTCACCGGCGCGGGGGGACTCGTCGGTTACCGCCAGGCCAAGGCAGGCCGAGCGGTACGCGGTGCCGGCACCGCACGGTTCATCGAATAGCCACGGACGCTCGCCGGAGACAAGGCGGCGGGCGCACAGGGATTGAGTCGAGAGGGGGTTCCAATGCCTGCAACCCGTCGCGTGACGCGTGCAGTCAGTGCTGTGCTCGACCTTGCGCCCCGCAGGGGCGAGGTGTCGTTGACCCGCCTGGTGCAGGCGGTCAGTGAGGACCGCGGACGTCCCATCGAACTCAAGACCGCCGAGCTGCCCCCCGGTGTGTGCGGACAGTGGCGGCAATACAGCGACCGCGACGTCTTCCTGCTGCAGAACGGCCTGCCGGCCTGGGATCGCACCCTCGCGCACGAACTCGGCCACCTCGTGCTCGGCCACGAGGGAATGCCGGTCGCCGAAGCGGCCCGCGCCACCGCCGAGGTCGCCAGTTCCGAGCTGATCGGCTACATGCTCAACCAGCGCACCGGGTGCATGGGACCCAGCGGTGAGGATGCCGAACAGGAGGCCGAGGACTTCGCGGCCCTGCTGATCTACCGGCTCGGACGACTGCCATCGGACCGCTCCTCGATTGTGCAGGTGCGGCTCGGAGAGGCGTTTGGTTGATCATCTGGGTGATCGCCGGGCTGCTGGGTCTGGCGACCGGACTTCGCATCGGATGGGCCCTGGTCAACAAGCAGTCGTTGGTCAGCACCGCGATGATCCTGGCGCTGGGCAGCCTCGGCCTGGTCGCCGCGCTCAACTGGCAGCCGCTCACCCTGCTGATCGACGACGTCGCGCACTGGCCGAACATCGCCATGGGTTTCAGTCAGGTGGCGCTGATCGCCTGTGCCGCCGGGAGTTCGGTGATGATCACCACGGTCGCCTCCGGGCGTAAGGCGTCGACCACCCGTCGGCTCGCCCTCGCGCAGTACGGCATCGCGACCCTCATCGCCGTGGTGAGCCTGGCCATGTTCTTCGCCGAGGGCAAACAGCCCCAGATGGCCCCCGAGGAGTACCTCAAGAACAACCTCGGGTCGTCGTGGCTGCCGCCGCTGCTGTACGTCCTGCTCGCGCTGTCGCTGGTGTCCTGGGCCGGCATCCGGCACTCGAGCCGCAGCCGGCGGGGCCGGGCGCTTTTCGTGTTCACCGTCGGGATCCTGCTGATCATGCTGGCGAGCGGATTCTTCGTGGTGCGTGCCGCGGGCCGGTCGTCGATCGGTGTCGGCACCGCCGCGACCCTGCTCGGCTGCGCGATGGTGGTGGTGGCCGCCGGGTCGCTGTTGCCCAGCGTCGAGGACTGGTTCGGCGCCCGTCGTGAATTGCGGACGATTCAGCCCATCCTCGCCGAACTCGGCCGTCGCCATCCCGACGTCGGGATCGGCGTGCGGCCGCGGGGCCCGTTGGTGTTCCGGGTGGCCGAGCGGATGTCGCTGATCTCCGATGCGCTGTTCCTCGAGGCCACCGTCGCGGCCAACACGCGGCACACCGTCGACGCCGCAGGAACCGAGACCGGTACGGCGGGGCGCCGCGGTGGGAGCTTCTCCGACGAGCCCGGCGACCGCGCCCGCTCAGTGGACGAACTGGATCTGTCCCAAGTGGATGCGCCGCAGGTGCCGCCGCGGGAGCAGGCCCGGGCCATCGCCGAATGGATCTACGCGGGTCGCGCCGGCGCCACCCGGCGAGGCCGGAAGTCGTTCCCGGGCCTTGGCTGGTTGCGGCAGCCGGAGTCGTATTCGGATCGCGAATGGATCCTCGCCATCGCCCAGGAATACCGGGCGCTCGACAGCGCCGCCTCAGACACCGACGACTGACACGTCAGCCGTTACTTCGCCACGGTTCGAAAACCCCGGCGACGGGCTAACCGTCGAGATTCTCCCGGCGGCGCAGTTCATCGACCTTCTGCGCGATGTCCTGCTGCGCCTCCGGGGACAGCCCCACGGTGCGCGCCGCAATACGGCGGATGCCCTCGTCGCGCATGCTCGCGAGCCACGTCAGCTCCTTGTCGAGCTTCTCGTAGTACTCGTCGTCGGTGAAGTACGCCGGCTTGATCCGGAAGAAGTTGGCAAGGGCGGCCATGGTGGCCACCGATGGGTTCGTGCGGTTGCCCGAGCGGAGCTGGGACAGGTACGGCGCTGACATCGTGATGCCCTCGGCCTTCAGTGCGGCGATCACTTCGGCCGACGTGTGAGGGCCGCGTCCCGGCGGATAGACGGTGTCGAACAGCCGGTTCAGACGTGCGGCGAACGTCGTGCTCATCGAATTGACCTCCACATGCGTGACGACCGGCGGTATAGGCGGCGGTATTTGCTGACCATCGTAGCGACACTTGTCCCCTCAACCAAGTGCAAACCGCGGGAAAGTTAACTTGGCTTCAGTTCGACCCGAGTCGCCGATTCGGCTACCAGCGACTTTGTGTTGTGTCCGCACCCTGTCCAGATGGTGCTTCGAAGCAAATAATAACGGGTGCGTAGGCTCGGGTCAGTCGAACGTGAAACAGCAGCTCCGACGGGAAACGCCGGGTGCCCGACAGGCAACCCGCGGGGTGCCGTCGACGGCGGATCCAAGCGTTTGCTGTGTTCGTTGTGACGTGGCCCACTCGCCTGCGGTCACGGCGAGGTCTCCCGCCGTGACCTGCACGAGCGCTTCTCGGCGCCGGTACATGCGCTGACACGACCCCGCGGTAGCCGAACGGAATCAGGCCGATTCGGGCGACGATTCCAGCGGTACCGACGGCGCGGCGCCGTCGTCCGCACCGCTGCGGCGCCGGCGTACGGCTCGTACCCCGACGACGATCGCGACGGTGGCGGCCGCGCCCCCGGTGGCCGCGAATGCCACCGCCCGCCAGCCCAGTGCGGCGTCGAACAGCATCCACAGGCCGAAGAGCAGGAACAGCAGGCTTGCCAGGCCGTGCAGGAAGCCCTCGGGCAGGCGCTTGTGCAGCAGCGCCCCGACCACGATCGCGACGCCGTCGGCGAGCACCATGCCGATGGTCGCGCCGACCCACACGCCGACCGCATCGTTGTCGCTGGCGAGCGCGACCGTCGCCAGCATCGTCTTGTCGCCGAGCTCGGCCAGCACGAACGAGGAGATGATCGCGAACACCACGAACCTCGGCTCGGCCACCCGCACGTCGTCGTCACCGTCGTCGGTGCGGCCCTCCCGCCAGGTCCAGACCGCGAACAGCAGGAACGCGATCGCCGCGGCGAAGGCGATGGGGCGTTCGGGAAGCGTCGTCCCCAGGAAGTGGCCGATGGTGACGGACAGGCCGTGGACGAGGCAGGCGGCGATCCCGACGCCGGTGAGCACCACCCACCACCGGTGCCGGAGCGCGTAGGTCATGGTGATCAGCTGCGACTTGTCGCCCAGTTCTGCGACGAACACGACCGCGAGGCTGAGGAGGGCGGCGGTGAGCACTGTGAGCACCTTTCGACACGCAGCCGGCGCGGCCGTTTGCCGACGGCCCGCCGTGCTTCCGGTCGAAGGTCTCGCCCACCGCGTGCTGCGGTTCGCCGGCCGGGCTTTCGCCAGTATGTCGACACGACGATTCGGGGCTACTCCCCTTCGCTGATGATTTCGACCCTAGCGGGCGCAATGCGGCGACGCCAGCGCAGGACGGGATTTCGGGAAGCCGTACTTTCCGTTTCGAGTCTATGATCGAACGATTCGAAAAGCCTTATGCGGCAAGCAGCATCGCCAGGATCGCGGTATCGGGGTGGCTGATCGGGTCGACGCCGACCCGGCTCACCATCGACGTCACGGTGCCGTCGGACTCGGCTTCCACCCACGCGGCGCGGTGCTCGAGGCCGAGATGCGGCAGTCCCGGCAGGAGTACGCATCCGGACGCCGCGCCACTGCATTCGGGCAGCGACGGCATCGTCTCCGACGGCGGGTGCAGCATCAGCAGTGCCGGCGGTTGACGATCGGCGAAAAACCCTGGCGGAACGGCAGACTCACCGACGACGGTGCCCTCGGCCAACACCAGGCCGACGGTGCCCGGTTCCGGTTCGTCCGGCAGCTCCTCCCGGACACCGAATATCGTTGTCGTGGAGAGTAACCCGGGTAACGAAGCGACTCGCACGGTGACCATCAGCAGTTGCGCCCACTCCTTGGTGGAGTCCGGCCACCGCCCCGACACCACGAAGCCCTTGAGCACGCCGGAAGAATGAAAGGGCGCGATCTCGATCGCCCTGCCTGACCCTGTCTCCATCTCGCCTCCGGGACATCGGTGTTCGGACATTACCCCGACTCGCCTGTGGGTCGATCCGTTCAGCATGCGTCAGCAACGGTCTGGCACGCAAGACGACACGAGTGCTAACGGCGAAAAGCCCGG
>NZ_JAUMSQ010000378.1:0-1239 GCF_030519285.1 Mycolicibacterium arseniciresistens | reverse complement strand
GCCGCGCGAATCGCGCGCCCCCCCTTCTGTGAAGCGTGTGATGACCGAAGCCGGCCCTGGCTCTAGCCGAGGATGAGCCCCTTGGCCGCACCCGTGGCGGTGGCGAACCGGTTCTGCACGTCGGCCCAGTTGACGACGTTCCAGAACGCCTTGACGTAGTCGGCCTTGACGTTCTTGTACTGCAGGTAGAACGCGTGCTCCCACATGTCCACCTGCAGCAGCGGAATGATGCCGAGCGGGACGTTGGCCTGCTGGTCGTACAGCTGGAAGGTCAACAGGCGCTGGCCCAGCGTGTCGTAGCCGAGCACCGCCCACCCCGAACCCTGCAGGCCGTTGGCGGCGGCGGTGAACTGCGCCCGGAAGTTGTCGAACGAACCGAACGCGTCGTCGATGGCCGCGCCCAACTCGCCGGTCGGCTTGTCACCGCCGTTCGGGGACAGGTTCTTCCACCAGATGGTGTGGTTGACGTGGCCGCCGAGATGGAAGGCCAGGTTCTTCTCGTTCAGGAAGATCGCGGAGTGGTCACCGCTCGCACGGGCCTCCTCCAGCTTCGACAGCGCGTCGTTGGCGCCCTTCACATAGGTCGCGTGATGTTTGCTGTGGTGGAGCTCGTTGATCTGTCCGGAGATGTGCGGCTCCAGGGCTCCGTAGTCGTAATCGAGTTCGGGCAGGGTGTATTCGGCCACGAGTTTCCTTCCTCTTGCTGATCGATGAAGCTCGACATCCTCGGTATCAAGGTCAACATTGCTCCATCACTGCGCGCACCGCAAGGACGCGCGGCGCATCTACAGCAGTACCCGTCGGAGCCGACTTCAGAACAGGACGATGAGGGCGAGAATGCCCAGCAGCACCAACGCGATGGCGGCGGCTCGCATGCAGGCCATGAGTTGGCTGCGGTTGTAGACGTGGGTGGAAGTGTGCCATTCAGACGGTGGCATAGCCGATCCCGAGCCCATCGGATGCGATGCCATCAAACGCTCCTGACCAGCACAATCAATGTCCGCCCCCAGGTGAGATCTATCACAGAAACCGTGTGTGACGCCGATCATAGCCCTTCGCGGGCCGACAGAAAAATCGGCCCCGCAAACCTGCCGCGCGCCGGATCGAGGGGTCTTGTGATCACCATGAGCCGATGTCGGTCTCCGCGTCTCCGCCGCCGGTGGCGTGGGCCGCGACGCGGCCGGGCCGCGGCGCGTGCGGGCATGGGAACCGGCGTCCTCGCGTCCGTCGTCGGCGTCC
>NZ_JAUMSQ010000377.1:0-6637 GCF_030519285.1 Mycolicibacterium arseniciresistens | reverse complement strand
CGACGTGCGCCCCGCCAGCGCCTCGCCCAGGGCCTGCTGCACCGCAAGCGGGTGACCGGAACGAACAACACGTCTACCAGTCAGAATGTACGCTAGCGCCAAAGTAGCCGTGTTCGCGCGTCGTGCCAAACAAGATCCAACCGTCGAAGTCCGAGCGGACACCGCTGCCAGCGCGTAACAAAGCCGTGTGCAGACAGAGGAACCTTTGGCGATACGATACATGGGGACAAAGAGACACCTCGTGCCCTACATTCTTCCGCTAATTGCCGGCTGCAAGCCGACCCTGCCACCAGAAGATATCCAACCCATCGCCGACCTCTTCACCGGAATTGGGGCCGTATCGAAATCACTTGCCGACCTGGCGCCTGTCATTGCCAACGACACCTCACACTTCATTAATTGCGTATCACGTGCGGAGTTAACCACACGGTCGTTTACGCCTTCCGCGCACTTGCTGATTAGCTTGCGCTCACTATACGCGGAAGCATACGAATTGGCGAGGCGCAGCGTCAGCACTGAATTGGCGGACGAAAGAAAGGCACTACAATCTGGATCCTGGCGGCAACTGGCAGACTACATGAATAGAGTACCCCATCAGGGGTCAGACAAATCGACAAGAAGCCTTGCCGAAAGCGCAGCTAAAGCTGAAGGCATCGAGCATTTCCAATTAGCAAAGTTCTATTTCGCGGGCGGGTACTTAAGCCTCGACCAAGCGCTCAAAATTGATGCGATAAGATATGCAATCGAATTGCTACACAAAGACGACAAACGGTATAATTGCATCGATGATATTCTGAAAGCCACATGGTTGACCGCGATAAGTTCGGCGCTGAATTCACCAGGACACGCGGCTAACTACCTCCGCGCACACGATGCGCACTCCGCAGCACGGGTTCGGCGATCATGGTCCGTTGATCCGTGGGATCGCTTCGTCGACGCTCTAGCGGTGTTTCGACCATCCGGAACAAAGGAGTGGCGGGCACAGAACGTAGTAACTAACGACGAAGCACGCGGCCTGCTGGCGAGCGATAGGCCGTTCGGAATAGTCTACGCCGACCCGCCGTACACGAAAGACCACTATTCACGCTTCTATCACTTATACGAGACCATGTATTTATACGACTATCCGGATACGACTGGACACGGCCGATATCGTACGGACCGCTTCACAAGCGACTTCTCAACCAAATCGAGGGTAGTGGGCGCTTTTGCTGAAATGTTCGATCTTGTAAGAAAAAAATCGGCCACACTTGTACTCTCCTATCCTGGAAACGGCCTCCTTTACAGCACTGGCTATTCGGTTGAAACGATAGCGCGCGAATTCTTCCGCACCGTCGAAATTCGCAGCGTGGCAGCACGCCACTCCACCATGGGCGGACGCACTGGCCGGTCGACGAAGCTCGCTAACGAAAAGCTATTTGTGTGCGAGCCCTAATTTCGTGAAGCGAGAGTAAGCTTTAGGCCCTCTCCGGCGGTGCGCCTTCGTTGAGGTAGTCAGCGTTGTTCGCGATATCGGTAAACAACGTGTGCCACACCTGAGTCTCGTCATTTACGATTCGCACCAAGTCGCGTGAGTAGGCTTCAATCACCTTCCACTTTTCCTCGTCAGACGCATGCACTGCGAGGGACCGAGCATATTCGAGTTGATATTCGAGAAGAACACCATTCAACTTCAGTGCAGCCTCCGCATAGCGGGCCCAGGCCGACGAATACCCGAAATACCGGTCGAGAACTTGAACTCCTGCCGCCAACGCCAGGAAAATATATCCTATTGCGCTATCGACACTGCCCATTACCGCTGCCAGAAGCGGTACCGCGCCACCCACAACCGCAAGAACAATTGAGGCTGCGCGAAGCGCCTTCGACATCCTTGACTTTGCATCCTTCTCTGCGGTGTACCATTCGACGGCCTCCACGTATTTATCTCGCACATCAGCGAAGTTTTGGTCCGTCGCGCGGAGCTCAGCAGGCAGGTCAACACGGATCAAATATGGCTGGATGTTGCGTTTCGACATTCGGTCAAGCATCTCCAGAGTTCAATATCAACCGGGACCTCAGGACGTGCCTTCCTGGCGCGCCGCTGTCAACCCCATCAATGGACCCGCTGCCACTCTGTCAATCGGTCCGCTGCCCTTGTCAGCACTAAGACGCCACACCGTCACATTATTTTGGTCGCCTAGGCCGAGAAGTAGACACATGACAGCGAATATTTTTGGACCAAGTGGAAGCAGTACGACACGTCCTTGAGGCGTCAACGTCTCAACAACCGCCGCCAGCCTGAGGAACGAAGCGAAAGGAGAAGTAACGTCGTACTGGTACCGATTAACGGGGGGAATACCCGCTACAAAGTTTTCATTACGACGCGCGATCTTGCGGTCATAGTCGATATGAAACCCGAAAGGCTCAAATGTAATCGTTTCCGTAACCTCTAGATCGTCAAGGACGCCGAGCGCCAGTTCCCCCTCGAGCCCCAACCCAACTATAGCGTGGAGAACATTACCCGGGTCGCCCCATCCTTCGAACCCTGGTATAGCGTCGTTGAACCGAACGGCACCGGTGTCCATCAGGCCGCGGCTATATTTTGCGGGAGCATATATCCAATCAACTTCAACCGCCCCTTCGAAGTCTGAATATATAGCGAGCATCGTATCGGCAAGACGGGTCCTCGTCATGGAAGACACGTCGACGCAAATGCGAAAGCTATCCTTGACGACACCGCGGATCGTTTTCCACTCTGCGAGAGCATCTTCAATCGCAAGCAACAGCTCTTTCCGATAGCCGTGATCGTAGGCAAGCAGGGTGCCGTGCGACTCGAAAAACTTCTGATTTGCAGAGTACGACAGCACCTTGTTCGTTTCGAAGGGCGCAGCGACGATGCGCGCGCAATTCCCGAGTAATATCGTCGAGGCGTACACCGCGCGGGACTCATATCCGACCACGCCGACAAATAAATCGTACCGCCGCTCCGTCGGTGACGAGAGCCTAGTTACGTTTATATCTATCCCAGCCACGGGCGATCACCTTCGTTCGATTCGAGGCTCTAAGAACAACACGTACTGGTCTTCCGGAGACTCCGCCTGCCTAACCTTCTGTATACCTCGCTTCACCGTTTTCGAGCGGGGTGCTAGCAGTGTCGAGAGTCTAACTGTTGGCCCCAGGCGCACTGGCAAGCCAAAGTATGGAGCAAGGACATAACTGAGCCGGAAGTGCTCGCCGAAGAGAGCGAGGGGCACACGCGCATCCGATCTCTTCGGAATGTGCACAAAAACACCCATGTTTATTCCGAGGCGGAGCAACTCTATTGTTGCGCTGTTAACTCCACGGTCGACAGTAAACCTTAGGGGTACATTGTCTGAAAACTCCTCTTCCACAACCCGTTCGGCGAAAGCTTCTCCTATGCGATGCACTAAGTCGTAAAGGCTCGCTACTCGCCCGCTCCTCAAAGGTACCGCCTCTGCGGATGAGATCAGTGCAAAGAATCTGCGGATTACGCTGTCGACCGCCGCGCTCTGCGCGGATCTAGAAATTTTGTTGTCACCCCCTGTGGCACCCGATAAAAGTTGCCCGAGTAGCGCCGTAAGAAGCCTCGGATTGCCGTCGCATATGGTGAGCACTGTATCCGCCCCCGTGTAGAGGGCGTACGATTTGCGGCTCCGCCTGGCAGCGTTCGAGCGTCGATAGTTTTCCCTGACGACCACGAGGTTCCGTACTTTTCTCAATTTCGCAGCGCGCGCTACGGGGCTCAGACGCTCCAGTTCATTGAGATCTACGTCCTTCCCACGCAGCCATAAGCGAAAGCTTTCGTCGACGTTGGCCAAGCTCTTATAACGCTTCCAGAGATCACCGTTTGCTGCGTACGGGTTGTCTCGGGGCGCATGTTCGGCGCGATCTCGCCCACCCTCCCCGTCGTCGAAACTAGCGAAGACCGAACGTCCTAGAAGCTCGGCAGCCGGCGAGCCCTTTATACCTAACCGTCGAGCCTCCGCCTCCAGCATGCGTTTGCCGAGTTCAACTGCGTGATTCTGACGCGCATACGTAAGCTGTATGAGGTCAAAGTCCTGGCCATGGACGCCGGCGTAGGGCAGGTTCAAACGCGCCAATTCGGGTTGCACTGGCGATATACTCAATTTCAAAAGCAAGTTCTCGGGCAGACCTCGCATTGCTTCCAGTAGCGCTTCGACGATGGTAGTCGGGGCAAGTTCCATCTCGTCGAATAGCAGCGCCCATTGGTGGTCTTCTTGACCGACAGCACGATTGAAGATCTCTATCGCCGCAGTCGCCATCCCGAGACAGTCCCCTTGCACCCAGTCCGGTATGTCGAAATTCCGACCTTCTTTTAGAGATTTCTGTAGCCTTTGCAGATCGTACATTCGGATTGTGAGACTGTCCGCGATGCCCTCGAGAGAGGGTTCGTAGCTAGTGAGATGTGCTAGCCGAGCCAAGTTTGATGTCAGCCGACGCAGGGTTTCGGCCTTATCGATGTACGCTCGGCTACGTCGAACCGTGCCGTCCGCGGGCGGAGAGAGTCTATGCCGCATCGCACGTACGACTTCTCGGAGGACGTGAGCGGAGAAGGCGGCCTCCGCAACAAGATCGATCTCAGGCCCGAAGGGATTACCAGTCGGTGCAGGTGGGAGGATTTGTCGCTTCCACGCTCGGTCCGTCGGGACGAACACTCCGGTGTACGGTACTTCATCACTGACTTGCCTGCCGCTGTTCGTTTCCCACAACTCTAATGCTATTGGCTGCAGCATCTTCATCATCGTGGTTTTGCCCGAACCGCGCGGACCCGACAATAACGAATTCACAGGTCTTCTTAGTCGCTCGAACTGGCTAGGTTCAACGAATGTCTCGACAATTTGTTTCACGGGCAAGCCACGCGCGTTGAAGGCTGTGAGCGGCCTGGTGCCGCTCGCCACTGAGTACTGAGTTGGGTCACTCGTTGTCATGTGGGTGTGCCACCGGAAGATTGGGTAACCGCCACAACTTCCGTTATTTCGCCATACTCGTCGCGTTTCAGATGAGATGTTGCATCTACGTTTTTGAGTTCTTCTGTGAGCTTCGATATCCCAGTCGGCGAAAGATAGGAGAGTTTCGGCTCGAGTTCCATCAAATCGCCTAGGGGCAACTTGGTAAGCGCGCGCTGCTTCATTACACGTGCGATACGTCGGGCCAAGGGAGCCAAAGTTGGCGCCCTCCATCCAAAACCGCCAGAACCCGGGAGCGAGAAGTCGCTGATACCGGTCGCTTTGCGCCATCCCTGTCCGGGAACCCACTGTAAGGAGCAGAAATTGCCAGCTACACCTAAGTCGTAGGCATCAAGTGTTTGCTGATCGGCGAATTCCAGAATATATGCTTGATTTGTGATGCCAGCGCCCGCATTCTGGCCCTCAGGATATGCAGATAAGCTTCCCGCCGAGAAGATTGTTGCGCTGAACCCCTCGCCCGGGGCATACATAACTCGAGCTCTGTGCTTGTGTCCGTGTATGACGATCCAAGGACTATGATCTTCGAGGAGCTGAGTAAGAAGCTCGACATCCTGGATCATGCTCCTCTCTTGAGTGTCCACATACGGCATCTGCTGCAGATGGTGGTGAACCAGCAAAATGTTTACGACTGCGCGCTGACCGGCGTCCAACTCTGCACGTAAGCGGCGCGCTGTTCGCGGCGAGATTCGACCATGGTCCAATTCAGGGCCGTCGCCTCCGGCGTACCCGTGAAACGCAGCTGAATTCAGAGTGACGACTCGCCAGGGTACCGAGGCGCCTTCCCCATCGTTTCCTGTGGCAGACGATTCGGTGCCTTCGACTATCGAATAATTCTTGGCCCAGAATTGGTCACGCGATTCGGGGTCTAGGGCAGGAAACGGCGGTACAAGGTCATACAGGGCGCCTCGCGGATCCATGTCTCCACTCTTGTGCCTGGAGTCGAGGTCGTGGTTTCCAGCGGTTGCGATGAGGCGCGCCCCCAAAGCGTCCGCCAAGGCGGCGAGATCAGTCCAAGCGCCCTCAAGAGCAAGTCCATCTGCCTTATCGCAGATATCGCCTGCTACCAACAGCAGATCAGCGCGCATCTTTGCGTCTTCGAAGTACTCCCTTAGGCCGACCAGCGGATGCTCTCGTCGATTCCGAGGTGTGTGCGTTGTGAGCCAGGACCCGGCGGAGTCGCCTGGTTGAGTGCTTGTCGCATGCAAGTCCGAAACCACCACGGCCGTCAACCGTTGCATGCTCCCCCTTCGCGGGGACCACCATGGGTCCCTATCCCGCTCGTCCGACTAATGCTTAAAAGCGCATTGGGCTAGACAACCGCCTGCTTGACTGGAACCTAGCACCGCGTGCTCAAGATTTGGAGCACAGATGGCATTCCGTGTCGCGCTCTATTCAGGCGATGCATTTGCCTTAGCCCGACTCTCGTCCTCGGCGACATACGACTACATGACGAGTCTTCAAATCATGTCGTAGGCACTACCTACTTGCGCCGGCAAGTTTGCAGACGACGGCTCCGGCGGCCACCTCCTCGATTCGTGGCAACACCCCAAACCGTCCGGGGTGAACCCTACTCAAACCGCAATCGAGCATCGCCACGACCGAATAACGTCACGCGGCGACCCCGGCGTCCTGCGGGCCGAACTGCGTCT
>NZ_JAUMSQ010000376.1:0-6664 GCF_030519285.1 Mycolicibacterium arseniciresistens | reverse complement strand
CCCCTCGGCAGTCCGCCGCCCGCGGCGGCGTGCGCGCCTGCGGTGACGACGGTCGAGCAGACGCCGACCAGCCCGCCGCGCACCCAGCGCGCACGGGAGACCGGTGTGCTCACCCGCCGAACGTTACCGCCACCACTACTACGACACCTAGTAGTGGTGCGCGGCCAGGACCGTCTCGCCGAATTCGCGGACGGTGTCCGGCGCGGCGAAGTCGGCGAACCACACGTAGAAGCGCTGCGCGCCCTGCTCGGCCAGCGTGCCGAAGTGGTCGGTGAGATCAGCGGCGTCGCCGCACACCAGCCCGGAGCCCAGGTGCCCCCAGCGGCGCCGGCTCTTCTCGATGACGGCGTCGCGGTCGGCGTCGCGGCCGACGAAGCCGACCATCTGCTGCACCGACGCCCGCGCGGCGCCGATCTGCGGCAGCAGTTCCGGGAGCCGGTGCACGTAGCCGGCGGGCAGGTTCCACCAGTCCGCATGCTCACGCACCAGGCCGAGCATGCGCGGCCCGACGCCGCCGAGCAGCAGCGGGATCGGGGCGCTCGGGACGGGCTGCTGGTCCCCGGCCCAATACCGCTTCAGGTCGGCCAGCGTCTGCGCGAGCGCGGCCACCCGCTCGCGTCCGGTGGCGGTGCCGAACCCGAACCGCGCCAGCTCGTCGGGCATCGACCCGGAGCCCAGGCCGAGCTCGAACCGGCCGCCGGAGGCCTCGGCCAACGTGACCGCCTCCTTGGCCAGCGTCGCCGCGTGCCGGAACGGGTCGCACAGCACCAGGTGCCCGACCCGCAGGCGCTCGGTGCGGGCCGCCACCCAGGTCGCGGTGATCATCGCCTCCCAGATCGGGCTGTCGGGCGCCATCGGGGTCTCGAGGTGGTCGAGCATCGCGATACCGGTGAAGCCGCTCGCCTCGGCCACCCGGGCCCGCATGACGATGTCGTCGATGCCCTGCCTGCTCTGCGGTAGGTACAGCCACCATTCCGGCATGTTCGCTCCTTCTCGACCGCCCCGAGGGTAACGTCATTCTCGTAATTGGATAAGGCGTTCTCGGATCGGGAGGTGGGCGCGGTGACGGGACGTTGTGCCGGCATGGTCGCGTTGGTGACCGGCAGCAGCAGGGGCCTCGGCAGCGCGATCGCCCAGCGGCTGGCCGCCGAGGGCGCCGTGGTCGCGCTCACCGCCCGCACTGCCGAACCGGACCCCAAGTACTCCGGCTCGCTGGTCGAGACGCTCGAGAAAATCACCGCCGCAGGGGGATCGGCGATCGCGGTCGCGGCCGACCTCTCCCAGCCCGAGGATCGCGAGCGGATGTTCGCCGAGGTCGTCGACCGCGTCGGCGCGCCGGACATCCTGGTGAACAACGCAGCGGTGACGTTCCTCCGCCCGCTCGACACGTTCCCCGAGCGGCGGGTGCGGCTGATGATGGAGATGCACGTGTTCGCGCCGCTGCACCTGACCCAGCTGGCCATCCCCGCCATGCGTGAGCGCGGCCGCGGCTGGGTGCTCAACCTGACGTCGGTCGGCGGTGACCTGCCCGACGGGCCGCCGTTCTCGGAGTTCGACCGCAGCGCGGGGTTCGGGATCTACGGCACCGCGAAGGCGGCGCTGAACCGGCTGACCATGAGCCTGGCCGCCGAACTGCACGCCGACGGCATCGCCGTCAACGCCGCCGCCCCCACCAACCCCGTCGCCACCGAGGGCGCCGGGGCGCTGGACCTGGCCAAGGTGGACACCGAGGACATCTCGCTGATCACCGACACCGCACTGGCACTGTGCACCGGTGACCCCGCCACGCTGACCGGCCGGATCGCCCGCACCCAGTCGTTCCTTCGGGAGATCGGGGCACTGTCCTGACCCTGCCCGACGGGCTCGCCGACCGGCTGGCCCCGCGCGGCGTCTCCGGTCTGCGACCGCTGGCGGGCGGTGCATCCAGCCTCACCTTCGCCGGTGACCTCGACGGCCGTCCGGTGGTGGTCAAGGTGGCGCCGGCGGGCGTGCCGCCCACCGCCCACCGCGACGTGCTTCGCCAGGCCCGCATCATCTCCGCGCTCGGTCCGACCGCGGTGCCGGTGCCCGAGGTGCTGCTGGCGGACGCGGGCCATCCGCCCGAGGTGCCGCCGCTGTTCGTGATGAGCCGCCTGGCCGGTGAGAGCTTCGAACCGCTCTTCGACGCGCCCGGTGGGACGGCGGACGATATTGTGGCGCAACGGTTTCGGGATGCGGCCCAGGTGCTGGCGGCGCTGCACCGGCTGGCGCCCGCAGATCTCGGGGCCGACGGTGAACCGGTGGTCGGCGCCGCGGCGGAGATCGACCGCTGGTGTGCGACGCTGCAGACGGTTGACCGGTCACTGGCGCCGGACTGGCCGGACACGGCGGAGGCTCTGCGCTCCGGGGTGCCCGCGCCGATGGGTCCGGGCATCGTGCACGGCGACTTCCGGCTGGGCAATCTGCTTGCCGTCGACGGTTCGGTGACCGGGGTGATCGACTGGGAGATCTGGTCGGTCGGCGATCCGCGCATCGACCTGGGCTGGTTCCTGGTCAACGCCGACCCGGCCACCTACTCCCGGCCGTCACCTCACGTCGGCGCGGTGCCGTCGCGCGACGAGCTGCTCGAGCGGTACGGCGCGGTGTCCGACGTCGCGTGGTTCATGGCGCTCGCCTGCTTCAAGTCGGCGGCGACCTGGGGCCTCATCGTCAAGCACAATCGCAGGCGCACCACGCCACGACCGGAGCTCGAGGCGATGGCACCGGTACTGCCGGGACTGCTGGCACGGGCGCGGGCGCTGCTGGCGTGACGGTCAGCCGCGCGGGAGGCCAGCGAGCCGGTCGGCGAACTTGGCTTCGGCGGCGTCGCGCCGCCGGAGCAGGTGCTCGGAGGGAAACAGGTCGGGCGACGGTTCGACGTCGCGCAGCAGCTGCCGCGCCAGCGTCACCTTGTGCACTTCGGTCGGCCCGTCGGCCAGCCCCAGCACGAACGACTCGGTCATGTACTGCACGAACGGCATCTCGTGCGAGGTGCCCAGCGACCCGTGGATCTGCAGCGCCCGCGCCGACACGTCGTGCAGCACCTTCTGCATCATCGCCTTGACCGCCGAGATGTCGGCCCGCACCGCCTTGTAGTCGTTGTACTTGTCGATCTTCCAGGCGGTCTGCAGCGTCAGCAGGCGGTAGGCCTCGATCTCCATCCACGAGTCGGCGATCATCTCCTGCACCATCTGCTTGTTCGCCAGCACCTCGCCCTGGGTGTGCCGCGACACCGCGCGTTCGGTGATCATGTCGAAGATGCGCCGCACCAGCCCGACCGTGCGCATCGCGTGATGGATGCGGCCGCCGCCGAGCCGGGTCTGCGCGACCACGAACGCCCCACCCCGCGGGCCCAGCATGTGATCGGCGGGCACCCGGACGTTCTCGTACCGCACGTAGCCTTCCCGGCCGCCGCCCAGCGGCTGGTACCCGAGGCCGACATCGCGCAGCACGTTGATGCCGGGTGTGTCACCCGGCACGACGAACATCGAATAACGTTGATACGGCGGGGCATCCGGGTCGGTCATCGCCATGACGATGATGAAGGACGCCATCGACGCGAACGACGAGTACCACTTCTCGCCGTTGATCACCCAGTGGTCGCCGTCCTCGACCGCGGTGGTGGTGAACACCTTCGGGTCGGCACCGCCCTGCGGTTCGGTCATCGAGAAGCAGGAGATGATGCGGTTGTCGAGCAGCGGTTCGAGGTAGCGCGCCTTGAGCTCCGGTGTGCCGTAGTGCGCCAGGATCTCGCTGTTGCCGGAATCGGGTGCCTGCGAACCGAAGACGATGGGCGCGCACTCCGAGCGGCCGAGGATCTCGTTGAGCAGCGCGAGCTTGACC
Source organism: Mycolicibacterium arseniciresistens (assembly GCF_030519285.1). Taxonomy (NCBI): domain Bacteria; kingdom Bacillati; phylum Actinomycetota; class Actinomycetes; order Mycobacteriales; family Mycobacteriaceae; genus Mycobacterium; species Mycolicibacterium arseniciresistens. The sequence goes on along the minus strand of NZ_JAUMSQ010000376.1, from coordinate 2,803 downwards.
TGGCCGTGGCCCGGCCCGCCCAGGTGTGGTCCGAGGTGGGTGGCCCACAGCCCGCGGTCCTTGACGATCTGCTGCAGCGGCGGGATGAGAGCCTGGCGCACCGGGTCGTTGAGGTCGTGCGACTCCTTGACGACGTAGTCGATGGGCTCGCACTCGGAGCGCACGAAGTCCTCGACCCATTCGAGCTCAGCAGCCCACTCCGGGTCGGTGCAGAAATCCCAGGCCACGCGATGTCCTTCCGTCGAACTGTGGTTACGACCACTTCTGTCTGCGTGCCGCCGCGTCATCGGTGGCGTGGGTGAGCACCTGGTTGCGGTTCTCGAGTTCGAGGGCTGCGTGCAGATCACCGGCATCGGTGTTGACGTGCAGTGCGCGCTTGGTCAGCTGCACGCCCAGCGGCGACAGGCCGGCGACGGCCGCGCCGAGGTCGAGCGCACGGTCGAGCAGTGCGTCGGGTTCGACGAGCTGGCTGATCAGGCCGCGGCGGTCGGCTTCCTCGGCCGTGACGGTGCGGCCGGTCAGCATCCAGTCGGCGGCGACGCTGGTGCCGACGATGCGCGGCAAGTGGTAGCTCATCCCCATCTCGGCGCCGGACAGCCCGAGCAGGATCGCGGCGTTGCCGAATGTCGCTGTGGTGGAGGCGATCCGGATGTCGGAGGCCAGGCACAGTGCCAGGCCCGCGCCGACGCAGGGGCCGTTCACCGCGGCGATCACCGGCTGGGGGAGGTCGCGCACGGCGGTCGGCAGCGCCGCCATCGATTCCTGGAAGCGCAGCCGGTCGATGGCCGGGTCGTCGGCGGTGACGGTGCCCGGTCCGAAGTCGCGGACGTCGATACCGGAGCAGAAGCCGCGGCCGCTGCCCGTCAGCACGACGGCGTGCACGGTGGTGTCGGTGGCCAGCGCGGCGAGCGTCTGCAGCAGTTCGTCGCGCATCACACCGTTGACGGCGTTGAGCCGCGCGGGCCGGTTCAACCGGAGCAGCGCCACACCCGGGCGGGGCACGTCGAGGGCGAGCGTTGTGGTGATGAGCACTCCGGGGGAAGACGGATTCGCGGTCGAGGAGAATCGTATTCTCTGCGCGTCGCGCGGTGCAACGGCGGTTACGCCGGAGGCGGCCGGGTTGCGGGACAACCCGTATCCGCCCTACAGCTGATCAGGCGGTGGTGTCGCGCGCGCCGAGCCGGAGGTGCTCGATGTGGTAGACCGCCTCGTCGAGCAATTGGGCGACGTGGTTGTCGTAGAGCCGGTAGACGATGTTGCGGCCGTTGCGGTCGCCGGCCACCAGGGCCAGCGCCCGCAGCAGCCGCAGTTGGTGCGACACGGCCGGCTGCTCCATGTCCACGGCCGCGGACAGCTCGGTCACCGTGCAGGGCGACTGGCGCAGCCGGGTGAGAATGCGCAACCGGTTGGGGGAGGCCAGGGCCTGCAGCGTCTCGGCGATCATGGCGGCCGACGACGCGTCGAGTGCGGCCGGTGGTGCCGACCGGCCCTCCACGCCATGACCCATGCGTTCATTGAAACACGGGTCCACCCGGACAGATGACACATGTAGACCTGTACATGTATACATCTAGGCGTGATGACGACTGCAGAAGCCGCCGCACCCACCCGCAGCGAGCCACCGGCCGGCTGGCGCGCCGCCTGCTGGTCGGTCGCCTCGGTGCGCTGGGCGACGGTCGCGCTCGGTCTGTTCGCCGCCGGCGCGGTCGCCCAGCTCGCCGGCCTGCCCGACGCCGTGTGGTGGACGCTCTACCTGGCCTGCTACGTCACCGGCGGTTGGGCCCCGGCGCTCGAGGGCCTGCAGGCGCTGCGGGAGCGGCGCCTCGACGTCGACCTGCTGATGATCGTCGCGGCGATCGGCGCTGCCGCCATCGGGCAGATCTTCGACGGCGCGCTGCTGGTCGTCATCTTCGCCACGTCCGGGGCGCTGGAGGACGTCGCGACCGGACGCACCAGGGACTCGGTGCGCAGCCTGCTGAACCTGGCACCCGAACGCGCGGTGCGCGTCGGTCCCGGCGGCACCGAGACGGGGGTGTTGGCGGCCGATCTCGCCGTCGGCGACGAGGTCGTGGTCCGGCCGGGGGAGCGGATCTCGGCCGACGGGACGGTGACCGAGGGCGCGTCCGACGTCGACCAGGCGTCGATCACCGGTGAGCCGATGCCGGTCACCAGGGCGCCCGGCGACGAGGTGTACGCGGGCACCCTCAACGGGCCGGGCGCACTGCGGATCCGGGTCAGCAGGGGACCGTCGCAGACCGTGGTGGCCCGCATCGTGGCGATGGTCGCCGAGGCCTCGGCCACCAAGGCGCACACCCAGCGGTTCATCGAGAAGGTCGAACAGGGCTACTCGGTCGCGGTGGTGGTCGCGACCACCGCGTTGTTCGCCGTGCCGCTGCTGGCCGGCGCCGATCTGCAGTCCACCCTGCTGCGCGCGATGACGTTCATGATCGTGGCGTCGCCGTGCGCGATCGTGCTGGCCACCATGCCGCCACTGCTCTCGGCGATCGCCAACGCGGGCAGGCACGGCGTGCTGGTCAAATCGGCGGTCGCGATGGAGCGGCTCTCCGACACCACCGTGGTGGCGTTCGACAAGACCGGGACGCTGACCCACGGGACACCGACGCTCACCGAGGTGACGGCGCTGGACGGCCGCGGCGCCGACGACCTGCTGCGGTGCGCCGCGGCCGCAGAGCAGTACAGCGAGCATCCGATCGGTCGGGCGATCTTCGCCGAGGCCCGCCGCCGCGGTCTGACCGTTCCCCGGTCACACGGCTTCCGGGCGCTGCCGGGCCGCGGGGTGAGC
>NZ_JAUMSQ010000375.1:0-5988 GCF_030519285.1 Mycolicibacterium arseniciresistens | reverse complement strand
GGCGGTGGTCGTCCCGGCCAGCGCGGCGGCGCTGCGGGTGCCTTCGGGCGTCCCGGTGGCGCGCCGAAGCGCGGCCGTAAGTCGAAGCGGGCGAAACGCGCCGAATACGAGAACATGCAGGCGCCGGTCGTCGGCGGCGTGCGGTTGCCGCACGGCAACGGCGAGACCATCCGGCTGGCCCGCGGCGCGTCGCTGAGCGATTTCGCCGACAAGATCAACGCCAACCCGGCCTCGCTGGTGCAGGCGCTGTTCAACCTCGGTGAGATGGTCACCGCCACGCAGTCGGTGGGCGACGAGACCCTCGAGCTGCTCGGCAACGAGATGAACTACGTCGTGCAGGTCGTGTCCCCGGAGGACGAGGACCGCGAGCTGCTCGAATCCTTCGACCTCACCTACGGCGAGGACGAGGGCGGCGAGGACGACCTCGAGCAGCGGCCCCCGGTGGTCACCGTCATGGGTCACGTCGACCACGGCAAGACCCGGTTGCTGGACACGATCCGCAACGCCACCGTCCGCGAGGGCGAGGCCGGCGGCATCACCCAGCACATCGGCGCTTACCAGGTCACGGTCGAGCACGACGGCACCGAGCGGCCGATCACCTTCATCGACACCCCCGGTCACGAGGCGTTCACCGCCATGCGTGCCCGTGGTGCGAAGGCCACCGACATCGCGATCCTGGTGGTCGCGGCCGACGACGGCGTCATGCCGCAGACGGTCGAGGCGATCAACCACGCGCAGGCGGCCGACGTGCCGATCGTGGTGGCCGTCAACAAGATCGACAAGGAGGGCGCCGACCCGGCCAAGATCCGCGGTCAGCTCACCGAGTACGGCCTGGTCGCCGAGGACTTCGGCGGCGAGACCATGTTCGTCGACATCTCCGCCAAGCAGGGCACCAACATCGACGCGCTGCTCGAAGCGGTCCTGCTGACCGCGGACGCGGCGCTGGACCTGCGGGCCAACCCGGACATGGAGGCCCAGGGTGTGGCGATCGAGGCGCACCTGGACCGTGGCCGCGGCCCCGTCGCGACCGTGCTGATCCAGCGCGGAACGCTGCGGGTCGGCGACTCCATCGTCGCGGGCGACGCCTACGGCCGCGTGCGGCGCATGGTCGACGAGCACGGCGAGGACATCCACGATGCCCTTCCGTCGCGGCCGGTGCAGGTCATCGGCTTCACGTCGGTGCCGGGAGCCGGTGACAACCTGCTCGTGGTCGACGAGGACCGCATCGCCCGGCAGATCGCCGACCGGCGCAGCGCCCGCAAGCGCAACGCCCTGGCGGCGCGCTCGCGCAAGCGGATCAGCCTGGAGGACCTGGACTCGGCGCTGAAGGAGACCAGCCAGCTGAACCTGATCCTCAAGGGCGACAACTCCGGCACCGTCGAGGCGCTGGAGGAGGCCCTGCTGGGCATCGAGATCGACGACGAGGTGGAACTGCGCGTCATCGACCGCGGTGTCGGTGGCGTCACCGAGACCAACGTCAACCTGGCGTCGGCCTCGGATGCGATCATCATCGGCTTCAACGTCCGCGCGGAGGGCAAGGCCACCGAGCTGGCCAACCGCGAGGGCGTCGAGATCCGCTACTACTCGGTGATCTACCAGGCCATCGACGAGATCCAGGCCGCGCTCAAGGGCATGCTCAAGCCGGTCTACGAGGAGAAGGAGCTCGGCCGCGCCGAGATCCGCGCGATCTTCCGGTCGTCGAAGGTCGGCAACATCGCGGGTTGCCTGGTCCAATCGGGCATCATGCGGCGCAACGCCAAGGCCCGCCTGCTGCGCGACAACGTCGTGGTGGCCGAGACCGTCACCATCTCGTCGCTCAAGCGCGAGAAGGACGACGTCACCGAGGTGCGCGAGGGTTACGAATGCGGTCTCACGCTGACGTACTCCGACATCAAGGAAGGCGACATCATCGAGGCGTACGAACTCGTCGAAAAAGCGAGGACGTAGTGGCCGATCCGGCACGGGCACGCCGGCTGGCCAAGCGCATCGGCACCGTCGTCGCGTCGGCGATCGAGTTCGAGATCAAGGATCCCCCGTTGGCCTTCGTGACCGTCACGGACACGAAGGTGACGGGTGACCTGCACGACGCCACCGTGTTCTACACGGTGCGCGGCGAGACGCTGCAGGACGAACCCGATTACGCCGCCGCGGCAGCGGCGCTGGAGCGTGCCAAGGGCACGTTGCGCAGCAAGGTCGGCGCCGCCACCGGCGTGCGGTTCACTCCCACACTGGCTTTCGAGCTCGACAAGGTTCCCGAAACCTCCGCTCACATGGAGGCGCTGCTGGCGCGCGCGCGTGCCGCAGATGAGGATTTGGCGAGAGTTCGGCAGGGTGCCAGGCACGCAGGCGACGCCGACCCGTACCGTGTGACGGGGGCGGAGGAAACCGGCGGGGACTCGGAGTACGGGCAAGACAACGGACTCGATGTTGAGGACACCGGTGACAACGACAGACAAGGCGACTGACGTCGCGCTGCCGGGCACGCGCGTCGACGCGCACACGGCCGCCGGGCTGCTGTCCGCGGCAGGCACCGTCAGCGTGGTCTGTCACGTCTATCCCGATGCCGACACCATCGGCGCCGGGCTGGCGCTGGCATTGATCCTCGAACAGGCGGGCAAGGCCGTGCAGGTCAGCTTCGCCGCTCCCGAGGACCTGCCCGAATCGCTGCAGTCGCTGCCCGGCGGGCACCTGCTGGTCCAACCGGACGCGATGCGGCGCGACGCCGACCTGGTGGTCACGGTCGACATCCCGAGTGTGAATCGCCTGGGTGCGCTGCGCGACCTGGCCGATTTCGACGCCCATCCCGACCGTGACGTGCTGGTGATCGACCACCACGCCTCCAATCAGCTGTTCGGCAGCGCCAACTACGTCGATCCGTCGGCGGACTCGACCACCATGCTGGTCGCCGAACTGCTCGACGCCTGGGGCAAGCCGATCGACGCCGGGGTGGCGCACTGCCTGTACGCGGGGCTGACCACCGACACCGGGTCGTTCCGGTGGGCCAGCGCCCGCGCGCACCGGCTGGCGGCCCGGCTGGTCGAGCTGGGCGTCGACAACGCCGCGATCAGCCGCACGCTGTTGGACACCCATCCGTTCGCGTGGCTGCCGATGCTGTCGCGGGTGCTCGCCTCTGCGCGCCTGGTGCCCGACGCCGCCGGTGGCCGCGGCCTGGTGTATGCCGTTGTGGCACACGATGAGTGGTCCACCGCGCGGCCCGAAGAGGTGGAGAGCATCGTCGACATCGTGCGCACCACCGCGCAGGCGGAGGTGGCGGCGGTGTTCAAGGAGATCGAACCGCTGCACTGGTCGGTGTCGATGCGCGCCAAGTCCTTCGACCTCGCCACGGTGGCCAGTTCGTTCGGTGGCGGCGGACACCGGCTGGCGGCCGGCTACTCGGCCATCGGATCCGCCGACGACGTGGTCGCGGCGCTGCATTCCGCCCTTGGCTGACGACGTCAGCGGGGCCCTGCCCGAGCCGGTCGCGGCACGGCCGGAACCGGTAACCTCCCGGCGCATCGCCGCGCTGGCGTTCCCGGCGCTGGGCGTGTTGGCCGCCGAGCCGGTCTACCTGTTGTTCGACCTGGCCGTCATCGGCCGCCTCGGCGCGGTCAGCCTCGCCGGCCTGGCCATCGGCGCGCTGATCATGGGCGTGCTCAGCTCCCAGCTGACGTTCCTGTCCTACGGCACGACCGCCCGGTCGGCGCGCTACTTCGGGGCCGGTGACCGCACCGCTGCGGTCGGCGAGGGCGTGCAGGCCACCTGGCTGGCGCTGGCCATCGGCACGGCGATCGTGGCCGCGGTGCAGGTCGCGGCGGTGCCGCTGGTGTCCGCACTGTCGGGTGGCGGCGAGGTCGCCGAGGCCGCCCTGCCGTGGGTGCGCATCGCGAGCCTCGCGGTGCCCGCCATCCTGATTGCCGCGGCGGGTAACGGCTGGATGCGCGGCGTGCAGGACACCATGCGGCCGCTGCGCTACGTGGTGTTCGGCTTCGCCGTGTCGGCGGTGCTGTGCCCGGTGCTGGTCTACGGCCTGCTCGGCGCGCCGCGGCTGGGCCTGCCGGGCTCGGCGATCGCCAATGTCGTCGGCCAGTGGATCGCCGCGCTGCTGTTCGTGTGGGCGCTGCTGGTGGAGCGCGTCGCGCTGCGGCCTGCGCCGGCGGTGCTGCGCGCGCAGGTGGTGATGGGCCGGGACCTGGTGCTGCGCACGCTGGCGTTCCAGGCGTGCTTCGTGTCCGCGGGGGCGGTGGCCGCCAGGTTCGGCGCCGCCGCGGTGGCCGCGCACCAGGTGGTGCTGCAGCTGTGGAGTTTCCTTGCGCTGGTGCTGGATTCGCTGGCCATTGCGGCGCAGTCGCTGGTCGGCGCCGCCCTCGGAGCCGGCCACCTGGCGCACGCCAAGTCGGTGGCGTGGCGGGTGACGGTGTTCTCGACCGCGGCCGCCGCGGCGCTGGCGGGAGTGTTCGCCGCAGGTGCGTCGGTGCTGCCGGGCGTGTTCACCGGCGACCAGTCGGTGCTCGACGAGATCGCGGTGCCGTGGTGGTTCCTGGTGGCGCAGCTGCCGATCGCGGGCATCGTGTTCGCGATCGACGGCGTGCTGCTCGGCGCCGGGGACGCCACGTTCATGCGCAACGCCACCCTGGCCGCGGCGCTGCTGGGCTTCCTGCCGCTGATCTGGCTGTCGCTCGCCTTCGGCTGGGGACTGCTCGGCATCTGGGCGGGGCTGAGCACATTCATGGTGCTGCGACTGGTGTTCGTCGGCTGGCGCGCCCTGTCCGGCCGCTGGCTGGTGCCCGGAACGGCGTGACCTGCGGCCGGTCAGCGCACCTGGGCGCGGCCCCGCTCGAACACCGCTGCGCGGTTGGCGGCGATGTCGTCGCCGGACGCCGTCGCCATCCAGCGGCGCGCCGAGTCGGCCTCGATCCACAGGGCGGCGTTGGTCTGCGATTCGTCGATGCGGTGGTAGGAGTCCAGCAGCGCCCGCACCGCGCGCTGGTTGTTGCCGACGATCGAGGCCGCGACCTGTCGCGCGGTCGGCAGCAGCTCGTCGTGTGCGACGACCTGGGTGACCAGTCCGGCCCGCAGCGCGTCGGATGCCGAAAGGTAGTCGCCGGTCAGGCTCATCCGGCGGGCCAGCCCGACACCGACCTTCTGCGGCAGCCGCACCGACAACCCCCAGGTGGGCATCAGGCCGACGCGGGCGTGGGTGTCGGCGAACCGGGCCTGCTCCGAGGCGATCAGGATGTCGCAGTAGAGCGCCATCTCCAGCCCGCCGGTGACGGCGGCGCCGTTGATCGCACCGATCACCGGTTTGGTCAGGTGCGGCCACTTCGGCGAGATGTCGGGCAGTTCGGTCTGGTCGCCGAGTTCCTTGAGGTCCAGGCCGGCGCAGAACACGGGGTCGGCGCCGGTGAAGATCAGCACGTCGACGTCGTCGTCGGTCTCCGCGTCCCGCAGCGCGCCGAACAGCTTGCCGCGCAGCGCCGCCGAGAGCGCGTTGCGGGCCTTCGGCCGGTTCAGCGTCAGGGTGCGCACCCGGTCGGTGGTGTCGATCAGCAGGATGTCGTCGGCGTCGGTCATGGGGTAGACGCTAGCGACCGCGCCTATCGTGGTCGTCATGTGCCGAAACATCACTGAACTGCGTGGGCTGGAGCCGCGGGCGACGGACGAGGAGATCGAGGCCGCGGCGCGCCAGTACGTCCGGAAGGTCAGCGGCATCACCCGGCCGTCGACGGCCAACGAGGAGGCGTTCGAACTGGCCGTCGCCGAGGTCACCGCCACCACCACCCGGCTGCTGTCGACGCTGCCCGAGCGGCGCCAGCCGCCGAAGACCGTGCCGCCGCTGCGCCGCCCCGAGGTGCGGGCCCGCATCGCCGCCAAGGCCGCGCAGACCTCGGCGTGACGCCGGCGCCCACCGGCCCGGCGCTCAAGGAGTGGAGCGCCGCGGTGCACGCGATGCTCGCGGGCCGGCAGTCGATCCTGTTGCGCAAGGGCGGG
>NZ_JAUMSQ010000374.1:0-688 GCF_030519285.1 Mycolicibacterium arseniciresistens | reverse complement strand
CCACCCGGCTGCTGTCGACGCTGCCCGAGCGGCGCCAGCCGCCGAAGACCGTGCCGCCGCTGCGCCGCCCCGAGGTGCGGGCCCGCATCGCCGCCAAGGCCGCGCAGACCTCGGCGTGACGCCGGCGCCCACCGGCCCGGCGCTCAAGGAGTGGAGCGCCGCGGTGCACGCGATGCTCGCGGGCCGGCAGTCGATCCTGTTGCGCAAGGGCGGGATCGGTGAGAAGCGCTTCCGGGTGGACGCTTCGCGCTTCCTGCTGTTCCCCACCGTCGCGCACAGCCACGCCGAACGGGTGCGTCCCGAACACCGCGACCTGCTCGAGCCGGCGGCCGCCGACTCCACCGAGGACGCCGTCGTGCTGCGGGCCGGCGCCGCCGTCGTGGAGGCCGTCGAGGTGAACAGACCCGAGGCTATCGACGAGCTTGCGCCGCTGCACATCTGGACCGCCGACTCGATCCGGTCCGATCGCCTGGACTTCCGGCCGAAGCACCGGCTGACCGTGCTGGTGGTCGCGGTCAGTCCGCTTCTCGAGCCGGTCCGGCTCACGCGCGCCCCGGAGTACGGCGGCTGCACCAGCTGGGTGCAACTGCCGGTCGCCCCGGCGTGGGGCGCGCCGGTCCGCGATGCGGCCGAGCTGGGGGGGCTGGCCGGTCGCGTCCGCGACCTAGTGGGCTGACGGCGGACGGGG
>NZ_JAUMSQ010000373.1:0-6763 GCF_030519285.1 Mycolicibacterium arseniciresistens | reverse complement strand
GGCGCTCGACGTCTCGGACCCCGACTCGGCCGCCGCAGCCACCCAGCAGGCCGCCGGCCTCGCCGACGGCGCGCTGCACATCGTCGTCAACAACGCCGGGGTGACCAGGCCCGCGATGTTCGGCAAGACGACCCAGGATTCGATGCGGCTGCTGTTCGACGTGCACGTGCTCGGGGCGTTCACCGTCACCCAGGCGGCGCTGCCGTACGTGCCGACCGACGGCACCGGGCGGATCATCAACGTGACGTCCGCGGCGGGCCTGACCGGCACGCTCGGCCAGGTGAACTACTCGGCCGCCAAGGCGGCGATCATCGGTTTCACCAAGTCACTCGCCCGCGAGCTGGCGATCAAGAACATCATGGTCAACGCGCTCGCCCCGCTGGCTGCCACGCCGATGACCGAGACCATCCGCAGCAACGAGAAGTTCGCGGCCAACATGATGAACCGCATCCCGCTGAAGCGGTGGGCCGAGCCCTCCGAGGTGGCAGGCGCGTTCGTCTTCATGGCCTCCGACGCCGCGTCGTACGTCACCGGCCAGGTGCTGCCGGTCGACGGCGGCATGGTCATGTGATGATCGGACGCGATGACTGATCAGGCGCCGCTCGCCGGCATCACGGTGGTGACGTTGGAGCAGGCGGTGTCGGCGCCGATGTGCACCCGCGTCCTCGCCGACTTCGGCGCCAGGGTGATCAAGGTGGAGAACCCCAACGGCGGTGACTTCGCCCGGCACTACGACGACGTCGTCAGGGGCCAGGCCGCCCACTTCGTGTGGTGCAACCGCGGCAAGGAGTCGGTCACGCTCGACCTCAAGGCCGCAGGCGGCGTTGACGTGCTGCACCGGCTGCTCGACGGCGCCGACGTGCTGGTGTCCAACCTGGCGCCGGGTGCGATGGCGCGAATGGGCCTGGCCGCAGCGGACCTGGAGGTCCGGCACCCGCAGGTCATCGGGGTGGAGATCGACGGCTACGGCCCCGGCGGGCCGATCTCCGACAAGCGCGCGTACGACCTGCTCATCCAGGCCGAATCTGGGGCGTGCGCCGTCACCGGCTACCCCGGCATGCCGGCCAAACCCGGTCCGCCGGTGGCGGACATCTCGACCGGGCTGTACGCGGCGCTGTCGATCGTGACGCTGCTCTACGCCCGCGGGCACCGGGCCGGCGGCGCGGCACCGTCGGTGGCCGTCAGCCTCTTCGACACCATGACCGACATCATGGGCTATCAGCTGACCTACACCCAGCATTCCGGGATCGACCAGCAGCCGCTCGGCATGAGCTCGCCCGCGGTGGCGCCCTACGGCTCGTTCCCCACCCGCGACGGCCAGACCGTCGTGCTCGGCACGACGAACGACCGCGAGTGGCAACGGCTCGCCCGCGAGATCATCGACCGGCCCGACCTGGCCGACGACGCGGCGTACGCCACCAACTCCGACCGCGTTCGGCGGCGCGACGCCCTCAATGACGCCATCGGAACATGGTGTGCACAGCACGATCTCGCGCACATCCAGAAGAAGGCGGACGACGCCGGGATCGGGAACTCCCGCTACAACCTGCCCAGCGAGGTCGTCGCACACCCGCACCTGGCCGCCCGCGACCGGTGGCGGCCGGTGGACACCCCGGGCGGTGAGATCATGGCGCTGCGACCACCGCCGGTCATCTCGGACTTCGAGCAGCCGATGGGCGCCGTGCCGGGGCTGGGCCAGCACACCGACTCGGTGCTCACCGGGATCGGCCTGACCGCCAAGGAGATCGCCGCGCTGCGCAAGCAGCGGGCGATCGGCCCTGCCTACCAGTAGTTCTCGAGTGGATCGGAGCAGTCTCATGCGCGAAACGGTGATCGTCGAGGCGGTCCGCACGCCGGTCGGCAAACGCAACGGCGGGCTGTCGGGGATGCACGCGGCGGACCTGTCCGCGGTCGTGCTCAACGAACTCGTCGAGCGCGCCGGTGTCGACCCCGACGTGATCGACGACGTCGTCTGGGGCTGCGTCTCGCAGGTCGGCGACCAGTCGAGCAACATCGGCCGGTACTCGGTGCTGGCCGCGGGCTGGCCCGAACACATCCCCGGCACGACGGTGAACCGCGCGTGCGGGTCCAGCCAGCAGGCGCTGGACTTCGCCGTGCAGGCCGTGATGTCGGGTCAGCAGGACGTCGTGGTGGCCGGCGGCGTCGAGGTGATGAGCCGGGTGCCGCTGGGCGCCGCGCGGTCGACCGGGATGCCGTACGGCCCGAAAGTGCTTGCGCGATACCCGGACTTCGGGTTCAACCAGGGCATCTCGGCGGAGATGATCGCCGAGAAGTGGGGGTTCTCCCGCACCCGGCTCGACGAGTACTCCGTGCGCTCGCACGAACTGGCCGCCGCAGCGCAGGACGACAAGGCGTTCGACGAGCAGATCGTGCCGGTGTTCCCGGACGGTGCCGAGCCGGTGATCGCCGACGAAGGCGTCCGCTGGGGCAGCACGGTCGAGAAGCTCGCCGGGCTCAAGCCGGCCTTCGCCGAGGACGGCGTCATCCACGCCGGCAATTCGTCACAGATCTCCGACGGTGCGGCGGCGCTGCTGGTGATGGCCGAGGACAACGCGATCGCACTCGGACTGACCCCGCTGGTGCGCTACCGCGCCGGCGCGGTCACCGGGGCCGATCCGGTGCTGATGCTCACCGGGCCGATCCCGGCCACCGAGAAGGTGCTGCACAAGGCGGGCGTCAGGATCGACGAGATCGGCGTGTACGAGGTCAACGAGGCGTTCGCACCGGTCCCGCTGGCCTGGCTGGCCGACACGGGCGCCGACGAGGCCCGACTCAACCCCCTCGGCGGGGCGATCGCCCTCGGCCACCCGCTCGGCGCATCCGGCGCGGTGCTGATGACGCGGATGATCCATCACATGCGACACAACGGAATTCGCTACGGGTTGCAGACCATGTGCGAGGGCGGCGGCACGGCCAACGCCACGCTGGTCGAACTCGTCGCCTGACGGTAGGAGACCCATGCAGCGAAACCTGTTCACCGAGGACCACGAGGCGTTCCGGCAGCTGGCCCGCGACTTCGTCGAGAAGGAGGTGGTGCCGCACTACCCCGAGTGGGAGAAGGCCGGCCGGATGCCGCGCGACGTCTTCAAACAGATGGGCGCCCTCGGCATGCTCGGCATGGCGATCCCCGAGGAGTACGGCGGCGCAGGCATTCCCGACTACCGCTACAACGTGGTGTTGCAGGAGGAGGCGGCGCGGGCGTTGGTGACGCTGTCGACGGTGCGCACGCAGCTCGAGGTGATCCTGCCGTACTTCCTGCACTACGCGAACGACGAACAGCGCAGCCGCTGGTTCCCCGGCCTGGCGGACGGGACACTGCTGTCGGCCGTCGCGATGACCGAGCCCGGGACGGGATCCGACCTCGCCGGGGTGCGCACCACCGCGGTGCGGGACCGTGACGACTGGATCGTCAACGGCGCCAAGACGTTCATCACCGGCGGGATCCAGGCCGACCTGGTGGTGGTGGTCGCCCGCACGTCGACCGACCCGGACAACCGGCGCAAGGGACTGTCCCTGCTGGTGGTGGAGGACGGGATGGCCGGCTTCACCCGTGGCCGCGAGCTCGAGAAGATGGGCTGCAAGGTGCAGGACACCGCCGAGCTGTCGTTCGCCGACGTCCGGGTGCCCGCGGCGAACCTGCTGGGGGAGGAGGGCGAGGCGTTCTCCTACCTCGGACACAACCTGCCGCAGGAGCGGCTGACGGTGGCGGTCGGTTCGGTCGCCCAGGCCCGTTCGGCCATCACCGCGGCCATCGGGTACACCCGCGACCGCAAGGCGTTCGGCACCCCGGTGGCATCCTTCCAGAACACGAAGTTCGAACTGGCTGCCTGCTCGACGGAGGTCGAGGCGGCGCAGGCGATGCTCGACCGCGCGGTCGCCCTGCACGTCGACGGTGAACTGTCGCCCGCGGACGCGGCACGGGTCAAGCTGTTCTGCACCGAGATGCAGGCCCGCGTGGTGGACCGCTGCCTGCAGCTGTTCGGCGGCTACGGCTACATGATGGAATACCCGATCGCGCGCCTGTACACGGACGCGCGGGTGGCCCGCATCTATGCCGGCACCAGCGAGGTGATGAAGGTGATCATCGCCAAGTCGCTGGGCCTGTAGCTCCGTCTCCGGGTCAGGCCCTGGTCGCGGTCAGCAGCAGGTACTCCCAGTCCATGCTGGACGACGCGCTCAGGACGCTGTCACCCACCGCGGCGATCTCCGCGTCGAGCGCTGCCACCCGGTCCGGATCACCCTCGATGTTGCGGTAGACGGCGATCGTCGGCCCGTAGGTGGCCTTGAAGTAGTCGCGGAACTCGGCCCCGTCGGCGAAGTGGTCGACCTTCAACATCCGACGCTCGGTGACGACATCGGTGACGCGGTCGCCCAGCAGCGCGCGGACGTGATCCTCCTGGCCCCACAGCGGTGGGGCTGCGCACCTGCCGGGGGTGGCGGTGCGTACGGCTTCATCGCCGCCCACAACTTCCCGATGTGGCCTTCCGGTGTCCAGCTGATCAGCCCGATCCTGCCGCCCGGCTTGCACACCCGCACCATCTCGTTCGCCGCGAGCTGGTGGAACGGCGCGAACATCACCCCGATGGAGGACATCACCACATCGAATTCGGCGTCGCCGAACGGCAGTTCGTGCGCGTTGGCCTCCCGCCATTCGAGGTCGACGCCGCGCTCGGCGGCCGACCTGGCGCCGGCCTCCAACAGATCGGGGCACAGGTCGCTGGCGACGACACTGGCGCCGGTCTCCGCGGCGGGGATCGATGCGTTCCCCGTGCCGGCCGCCACGTCGAGCACGCGGTCGCCTTCTCCGATGCCGGTCGCGGCGACCAACACGGGGCCGAGCGGGGACACCAGTTCCGCCGCGAGTCGCGGATAGTCACCCGTGGCCCACATGGCGCGGTGCTTGGTCGCCACCGCCTGATGGTCGACGGTCGAAGATGGGTTGGTCGTCGCACTTGGGTTGGTCATTGTCGTCTCCCTCGGTGAGATTGCTACCCGACATCGTGCGCCAGCCGGCACCGCGTTGAGGCGGGTTCTGACACCTTTGCGACGGGATTCGCCGAGGCCAACCTCGAGTGATCTGGGGTCCAAACATTCGTCCGCTGAGACCCTTGTCACATGGGCTCAACCAACCTACTGTGTGTTCAGTCGGTTGGTTGAACGAAGGAGTTCGGTGTCCGCGCTGCAGTCGCCACGGCCCTACGCCACGCTGCTCGCCAAGGGCGAGGACCGTCGTCAGCGCATCCTCGGAGTCGCCGAACGGCTGCTGGCCCGCAACGGCTGGCGCAACACCTCGCTGGCCCAGATCGCCCGTGAGGCGGGGGTGACGCCTGCCGGGCTGCTGCACCACTTCGAATCAAAGGAACAGCTGCTCAACGCGGTGCTCGACGCCCGCGACTTCGACGACGACACCCACGCCGACCGGACCGGCGACCTGTTCCAAGAGATCGCCCGGGTCGCCGAACGCTTCGAGCGGGCGCCCGAACTGGTGGGCACGTTCACGGTGCTGCTGGTGGAGAACATCGCGCCCGACGCCCCCCTGCACGACCGACTCGTCCGACGTCACCGCGCCGCGGTCGACATCGTGGCCGACATCATCCGGCGCGGTCAGCTCACCGGTCGGTACCGCCAGGGGATCGACGCGGCCACCAAGGCCGTCGAGATCCTTGCCTTCGTCAACGGAATGGAGACCTCATGGTTACTCGATCCTTCGATACCCCTGACCGAGGCGTTCAAGGGATACGCCGAGATGCTGGCCCGCGAGTTCACTCCCGTGGCGGACCACAGCGTGGTGATGGAGAAGTGAGCGTCGACTTCGACATGAGGTACCGGCTCGACGTCGTCGCGCCCGGGGTGTCGGACGCCGTGAAGTTCGCCGGCGGCTGGCTGTACGACCGCGCGATGGCCGGTTGGGACGTCACCGTGCTGCTCGACGGCGACGGCGAGGACGTGCGGCCGCTGGAGATCCTCGGTGCGGTCGTGATGGACCTCGAGTCGGTCCTGCAGTCGTGGGCGCAGCGGCCCCACCCCCAGACCGTCGCGGTGTCGGCCGACATGTTCGCCGCCGACCCCCGGGTGCGCATGCACGTGCTCACCGCGCTGAATCAGGGCATGACCGAGGTCACCCTCTGGGGCGAGCAGTGGCCGGCCGAGCTGGAGAGCAACATCGACTCGGTGCGGCATGAACTGAGCGCGGCCGCACGGGCCTTCAAGGCCCAGGCACTGACCGCCGTGGGTGACCCGAACAGCGTGGGCTACATCGAGACCTTCCGCTGCGGTGAGATGGCGTGTCCCTCGGTGGCCGCCGACCTGATCCCGGCCGGCTGACGCGGATCACCGGAGGTCGATGACCACCTTGCCGACGGCCTGACCGTCGGCCACCCGGCGCAGCGCCGACGCCGTGTCGGCCAGCGGGTAGACCGCGCCGATGTGCGGGGCCACCCGTCCCGATTCGAACAGCGCACGCAGCTCGCCCTCGTTGCGCGCGTACTCGCCGGGGTCGACGTCGCCGAACTGGAAGCCGACGACCTGCACGCCCTTCACGAGCACCAGGTTCAGCGGGATACGCGGGATCTCACCGGAGGCGAAGCCGACCGTCACGAACCGGCCACCGCGGCGCAGCGACCGCAGGGCGGGCTCGGACAGTGACCCACCGACCGGGTCGATGACGGCCGCCGCGCCGTCGGGGACCGCGTCGCGCAGTGCCCGGCGCAGCTCGCCGGCACGGTGGTCGACGACGTGGCGG
>NZ_JAUMSQ010000372.1:0-6834 GCF_030519285.1 Mycolicibacterium arseniciresistens | reverse complement strand
GCCAGCATCAGACCGGTCGGTGTCAGGCCCGCCAGCGCCAGCCAGAACGCCAGCGGCCACCACCAGCCCGCACCCTCGCGCCGGCGCAGCACCGCCGCCGCGACCCACGGCAGGCAGCCGTATCCGACCAGCAGGCTCCAGTGACCCTGCAGGAGGCGTTCGGCGACGTACGGGTTCCAGATCGCCAGCGTGGTCGCCACGGCCTGGCCGGCGCGTCCGGCGTCGGGCAGCACCGCAGCCGTCAACCGCGCCGCACCCCAGCCCGCCAGCCACAGGCCGGCCACCAGCAGAGCCTTGACCACGACACCGCCGTCGACGACATGGGAGCCGAGCGCCACCGCGAAGTCCTGGGGCAGCGCCCGGGGTGCGGCGTCGGACAGTCCGAGGGCGGCGTCGGTGAGGTGCGACCGGGGAGTGGAGACCGCGTCGCGCAGCAGCAGGTATCCCGGCGCCAGCAGCGGCCCGGTCACCACCAGCGCGAGTGCCAGCGCGTACGCCGGCAGCACGAGCGCCCCGATCAGACCGGTCTGTCGGGCGGCAGGTCGGTCGGCCGTTGCGCCGGGAGTTTCTCGGTCTTGGCCTCGGCGCCGGGCACCTGGATGCCCATGGTGTCGAAGAAGCCGTGATCGGCCTCGTCGAGTCCGGGGTCGATCAGCGCCGACTCGGCGCGGATGCTGAACGAACCGAGCAGCGCGCCGCCGACCAGGGCGAGAAGCCCCACCGCAGTGAACGTGATCGGCAGGATGCGGCCCCACAGCGACACCCGGTCGCGCTCACTTCGTGCCGCGGCGACCTGCGTCTCGACGGTCTCCTCGGTGGAGGCCACCTTGTAGTCGACGAAGGTGACCTCGGGCTCGAGGGCCTGCCGCGCGTAGTAGTGGTAGCTGTGCTCCTCGTTCTTGACGATGGAGCCCGACACCGGATCCACCCACAGCGTGCGCTGCGCCGCGTAGTAGCGGCTCATCGTGATCGGCTCTTCGGGGTCGCCGGGAACGCCCCACAGAGCGGCCCGCGCGGTGACCTGGCTGTCGGCGTCGTCCTCGTAGAGCGACGAGTACTTCACCGGCTCGACCAGCTTGCCCTCGTCGTCGTAGCCGACGTTCTGGGTGAACTTGTAGGTGGTGAGCCCGTTGACGTCCTCTTCGCCGTCGTAGTTGGCGTCGTAGGCCTTCTGCGCGATCGGATCGAACAGCGGGTAGGTCTTCTTCTCGGTGTCGAACGGGAAGCGGTAGGTCAGCCCCTCGTGCGGCAGCGCGATGCTGGTCGGCGGCTGGTCGTCGTCGATGCCACGGGGCTTCTGCACCGCACCACCCGGATTGCTCTCGCTGGAGACGGCCATCGCCGAGGACCGGTCGAGGGTCACGGTGTCCACCATCGCCAGCAGCAGTCCGTTGTCCTGTTGCTGATCGGTGCGCCGCAGCGTCGAGCCGACCTGAAGGGTCACCACGTCTGCGTTGGACGGGGCCTCGACGCTGACCTGCTGCTGCAGGCTCAACGGCACGTCGCGGTCGACCACGAAACGTTCACCGAGCAGCGATGCCGGATCGAAGGCTGTGCCCGACCCGTCGCTGACCAGAGTGGCGTCGATGTCCAACGGGACCTTCGCCACCTTGCTCTTGGTGTAGGTCGACAGCAACAGGGCGGCGATCAGAAGGGCAGCTCCGAGCCCCATGAGTCCGCAAGCCGCAATACGCAGCGCCACTGCGCGGTTCAAACCGTGCCTCCTTCGGCTTGGACTCCGGCCGGATGGCCTGAGGTCGCGGCAAAACCCGTCTGACCCTAACAGCAGACAATAAGGCGGGTACTTACTACGAGGTTGCGGCCCGCGGGCCGCTCGGGGGGTGTGGAGGTACTACCCGTTCGCCGGCCCGGCACACTGGTCGCCGTGGCCACCGCGACCGGATCGGGAGGGCAGCGCGACTTCCTGCCTGCCGTCGAAGGCATGCGCGCCTGCGCGGCCACCGGCGTCGTCGTCACCCACGTGGCGTTCCAGACCGGGCACACCGGCGGTGTGGACGGCCGTCTGCTCGGCCGCTTCGACCTCGCGGTGGCGGTGTTCTTCGCGCTGTCGGGGTTCCTGTTGTGGCGCGGGCACGCCGCGGCCGCCAGGGGCCTGCGCCCGGTCCCGCCGACTGGGCACTACCTGCGGTCGCGGATCGTCCGCATCATGCCGGGCTACCTGGTCGCGGTCGTCGTCATCCTCACCCTGCTGCCCGACGCCAGGGCCGACCTCACGGTGTGGCTGGCCAACCTGACGCTGACGCAGATCTACGTGCCGCTGACCCTGACCGCCGGGCTGACCCAGATGTGGAGCCTGTCGGTGGAGGTGAGCTTCTACCTGGTGCTGCCGCTGCTCGCGCTGCTGGCGCGGCGGGTGCCGGTGCGGGCACGCATCCCGGTGATCGTGGCGGCGGCGCTCGCCAGCCTGGGCTGGGCGCTGATCCCGATCAGCACCCCCCTCGGCGTCAACTCGCTGAACTGGCCGCCGGCGTTCTTCTCCTGGTTCGCCGCCGGGATGCTGCTCGCGGAGCTGACGGTGTCCCCGGTGTCCTGGCCGCACCGGCTGGCGCGAAGGCGGATCCTGATGGCCGTCGTCGCGGTGGCGGCCTACCTCGTCGCGGCGTCGCCGGTCGCGGGCCCCGAGGGGCTGACGCCCGGCACGACCGACCAGTTCATGGTGAAGACGGCGATGGGCGCGGTGCTGGCCGCGGCGCTGCTGGCGCCGCTGGTGCTCGACCGGCCGGACACCCCGCACCGCCTGCTCGGCAGCGCGGTGATGGTGACGCTGGGCCGGTGGTCGTACGGGCTGTTCGTCTGGCACCTCGCCGCCCTGGCGATGGTGTTCCCGGTGATCGGCGAGTTCGCCTTCACCGGACACATGCCGGTGGTGCTGGCGCTCACACTCGTCTTCGGGTTCGCGATCGCCGCCGTCAGCTATGCGCTGGTCGAATCGCCGTGCCGGGTGGCGCTGCGGCGCTGGGAGTACCGGCGGCCCAGGGTCGACGGAAGGCCGGTGCCGCCGCTCGACAGTGCCGTCACCGGGGCCGCGGAACCGATCTCACACTGACGCGTCAGTGCCCCAGCCTGCGCAGCGTGACGCGCACGGTCTCGGCGACGGCGTCGTTGAGCGGCGGTACCTTCTCCCGGCCGTCGCGAGAGCGGGTCAGCACCGTCACCAGCAGCCGCTGACCGGCCGGACCGAGCAGCAGGCCGGAGTCGTTGGTGGTGCCGTAGTCGCCGGCGCCGGTCTTGTCGGCGCTGGTCCACCCCGCGGGCAGGGCGGCCCGGAACCGGGTGCCGGAGGTCACGCTGGCCAGCATCCAGTCCAGCAGCCGCTGCCGCGACGGCGGAGTGAGCACGCCGCCGGTGAGCAGTGCGCGGTAGCCGCCGTTCAGCGCGCGGGGGGTGGTGGTGTCGCGGGGGTCGCCGGGGTCGGCGTCGTTGAGGTCGAGTTCCCAGCGGTCGAGTCGGGTCTGGTCGTCACCGATCGAGCGGGCGAAGGCCGTGATCGCCTGCGGGCCGCCGATCGCGCGCAGCAGCAGATTGCCCGCGGTGTTGTCGCTGTTGATCAGCGCGGCGGCGCACAGCTCGGCCAGTGTCATCGTGGTACCGACGCGCTTCTCGGTGACCGGCGAGTTGGCGACGATGTCGGCCGCGGCGACCTGCACCGGTGTGGCATCGAGCCGCAACGCGCCCTGGTCGGCGAGTTGGAGCAGCCGTCCGGCGGCGTAGGCCTTGAACGTCGAGCACATCGCCGAGCGCTGGTCCGGCCGGTTCATCAGCGTGGCCGACGACACCAGATCGACGGCGTAGAGCCCGATCTCGGCGTTGAAGCGCTCCTCGAGGCCCTGGATCTCGGGATCGGCGATCGGGGGCATGGCGGCGGCGAGGCCGGGCCGGACGGCGGTGCCGGCCGTCAGCGCGAGGGCCAGCCCGATGGCGTGGCGCCGGTTCAGTTGTGGGCTCATGGTGTGTACCGAACCATGGCGGCGCCGCGGCCGGGTCGCCGGGTCAACGCGCCGCCCTCGCGATGACGGCGTCGCGCACGGCCGACCGACGAGCCTTGCCCGCGTCGTCGCGCAGCGGCTGGTCGGTGAACTCGACGGTGCGGGGCACCTTGTATCCGGCGAGGCGCTCCGCGACGAACGCCGTCACCGCCGCCTCGTCGAGCGCCGAATCCGGTCCGGGCTGCACCAGCGCATACGGCACCTGACCAAGGTCGTCGTCGGGGATCCCGACCACGAGGCAGGACAACACGTCCGGGTGCGCCGACAACGCCGACTCGACCTCGGCGGGATAGACGTTGCGGCCACCGACGGTGAACATGTCGACCCGCCGGTCGTTGAGGTAGAGGAAGCCGTCGTCGTCGAAGTAGCCCAGGTCGCCGAGCGATTCCCAGCCGTCGCGGCTCTTCGCGGTGCTGCCGACATAGCGGTAGGTGGGCGCGCTGCCGGGTGCGCGCCGCATGTAGATCTCGCCCGTCACTCCCGGCGGGCAGGTGTTCCCGTCGTCGTCGAGCACCGTCATCTCACCGGCGACCACCGTGCCCACCGATCCCGGATGGCTCAGCCACTGGTCGCCGGAGATGAACGTCAGCGCCTGTAATTCGGTGCCGCCGTACAATTCCCACACCACGTCGGGGCCGAGCAGGTCGATCCACGCCCGCTTGACCGTCGGCGGGCACGGCGAGGCGAGATGCCAGAACCGCCGGATCGACGACAGGTCGTAGGCGGCCGGGTCGGCTTCCACGGCGGCCCGGTACACCGGCAGCAGCCGCTGCATGATCGTCGGCACCGTGGTCAGGAACGTGACCCGGTGATCGGTGACCAGGCGCAGGAACTCGTGCGGGTCGAACCGAGGCATCACCACCATGTGGTGGCCCATCAGCAGGCCGATCGCGAAGGTCGTGAACCCGGTGTTATGGCTCATCGGCACCGAGATCAGGTTCACGTCACCGTGTTCGGCGCCCAGCGGCACACCGATCAGCGCGGGCACCCGGCTGTCGTTGCCTGCCTCGATCAGCTTGGGCCTGCCGGTGCTGCCGCCCGAGGCCATCGACTTCCACACCGGCGAAACCGCTTCCGGCAGTGGGTCCGCCGACACCCCCGGATCGGGCTCGAAGTCGGCCGGGACGCTGCGCGCGACGCCGTTGGGATCGGCCCGGCCGACCAGCAGCGCAGGCGTCCGCAGCGCGAGCAGCGCGGCCAGTTCGGCGTCGGGCAACCGGGCCGACAGCGGCTGCGGCACCGCGCCGAGCTTCCATGCGGCCAGCACGGCCTGCACCCAGCCGATCGAGTTCGGTACCACGACCGTCACGTAATCGCCCTGTTGCGCACCGAGTTCGGCGTAAGCGCGGGCGAGCCGATTGGTCGACGCGTCCAGCTCCGCCCTGGTCAGGGTGCGCCCGGCGCAGGTGACCGCGGGTGCGCCGGGATCCTGCGCGGCCAGCTGCGAAACCTGCGTGCCGATCGGGTCCACCGGTGCCATCAGTACCCGCCCCGGCGCTCGAAGATCCGGCGCGGATTGTCGACCAGCATCGTGGTGATCTGCTCCTCGGTCACACCCTGCCGGCGCAGCGCGGGCAGCACGTCGTTGTGGATGTGGAGATAGTGCCAGTTGGGCATCGCCACCGGCAGCGTCGCCTCGGGCAGCGCGTCGAAGTAGCAGGAGGCGTCGTGCGACAGCACCAGTTGCCCGGCGTGGCCGCGCGCGCACAGCGTGGCGACGGTGGCGACGCGGTCCTCGAACGACAGGTAGGCGTCGACGCCGAAGCGGTCCATCCCGAGATACGACCCAGCGGCCATGAGCTCCTCGAGGTAGGCCAGGTCGGTGGTGTCGCCGCAGTGGCCGATGACGACGCGTGACACGTCGACGCCCTCCTCGGCGAAGACGCGCTGCTGTTCGAGCCCGCGGCGGGTGGCGGCGTGGGTGTGGGTGGAGATCGGGACCCCGGTCTGGCGGTGCGCCTGCGCCACGGCGCGCAGCACCCGCTCCACGCCGGGGGTGAGTCCGGGTTCGTCGGTCGCGCACTTGAGGATCGCGGCCTTGATGCCGGTGTCGGCGATGCCGTGGGTGATGTCGCGGACGAACATCTCCGTCATCACCTCGGGTCCGCCCAGCGCGGTGCCCGGGCCCTGGAAGTGGAACCGGAACGGCACGTCGTTGTAGGTGTACAGGCCGGTGGCGACCACGATGTTGAGCTCGGTGGCCGCGGCGATGGTGGCGATCCGCGGCACATACCGGCCGAGGCCGACGACGGTGAGGTCGACGATGGTGTCCACCCCGCGCGACTTGAGCTCGTCGAGGCGGTCGATCGCACGGGCGATGCGGGTGCGCTCGTCGCCCCACCCCTCGGGGTAGTTCACCGCGATCTCGGTGGTCATGATGAACACGTGCTCGTGCATCAGCGTGACGCCGAGGTCGGCGGTATCGAGCGCTCCGCGTGCGGTGTTGAGCTGCGGCATCACCGTCGATGCTAGGGCTGTGCGGCGCCGGGCGGGTCCGGTTCGCGGCGATCCGGCACCGCCGACGCGGCCAGCGTCGCCACCGAGATCAGTGCCAGCAACTGGACACCCACCGAATGCCCGGCGTACCCGTCGACCGAGCGCCAGGGGGTCTGGCTCAACACGGCGCCGGCCGCGATCAGACCGGTGGCGACGGTGCCGATCGTGATCCTGTCGAGCAGCCGCGCGCGGTTCCGCAACACGTACCGCACCGCCAGTGCGGCCCCGACGACCAGTGCGCCGGCCACACCGGAGACGACACCACCGACGCCGACCGCGGCCGCGCCAGCCCACCACGGGCCGGGCCGCCAGGGCAGTGCCGGGTCGTCCG
>NZ_JAUMSQ010000371.1:0-6954 GCF_030519285.1 Mycolicibacterium arseniciresistens | reverse complement strand
GCGGCGCCGCGGTGCCGACCGCCGCGCGCAGCAGCATGATCTGCTCGTAGGCCTGCGCGAAACGGCCGGCCGCCAGCCACTCCGGCCGCCCCGACAACCGGCCGAGGCGTTGCAGCGCAACCGGATCCACACCCCGTTCGGCGCAGCGCGCCATCAGGTCGCGGATCTCGCCTGCGAAACCGGCGGTGGTCAGGGCGGGGCGCAGGGCGGCGGGCCAGCCGGTCGGCGAGCGGTCGCCGTCCTCGAGGTCACCGGCGAGCATCTCCCGGATGATGCCGTCCTGTTCGGCGCCGGTGATCAGCCGCGGCGGCGGGTCGCCGTTGCGCTGCGCGGCCATCCGCAGGACGGCGAACGCATACGAGTGCACGGTGCGCACCAGCGGTTCGCGTACCACGGTACGGCTGCCGTCGCGCAGCATACGGCGGGTGATCACCGCGCGGGCCTGCGCACCGAGCCGCGCCGAACCCGTCAGCAGTAGAACGGATTCCGGTTCGGTTCCGGCGGCGATGTGCGCGGCGGCAGTCTCGACCAGCAGGGCCGTCTTGCCCGTTCCCGGCCCGCCGAGGACGCGCACGACGCCGCTGCGGCCGGGTCCGGTGAGCGCTGCCGGTGCCGACTCGATACGTGACGCGGTCATGAGGGCATGACACCACGGGGGTCCGACACGTCGGCCCGCGTCGCCCTCGGCGGACGGTCCGTCGGACCCTCCGCCGGAATGGAGCCCTACCATCGACGCGTGACCTCGCGACTGCACGTGTACCGGTACGGGCCCGCGCGGCCCGCGCAGATCCTCGCCGTCCACGGTCTGACCGGGCACGGTCAGCGCTGGCAGACGCTGGCCACCCGGCATCTGCCCGGATATGCGGTGGCCGCACCCGACCTGATCGGGCACGGGCGGTCGTCGTGGGCCGCGCCGTGGACGCTGTCGGAGAACAGCACCGCGCTGGCGGCACTGCTGGACGCCGATGGCGGCGGTCCCGTCGTGGTGGTGGGGCATTCGTTCGGCGGCGCGGTGGCGCTCGATCTCGCTGCCGCTCGCCCGGATCTGGTCTCGGCCCTGGTGCTGCTCGATCCCGCGGTCGGCCTGGACGGTGAATGGATGCGCGAGATCGCCGACGAGATGTTCGCCTCGCCCGACTACACCGACCGGGCGGAGGCGCGCGCCGAGAAGGCGAACGGGTCATGGGGTGAGGTCGATCCGGCCGAGCTGGACCGCGACCTCGACGAGCATCTGATCGACCTGCCGAACGGGCGCAGCGGATGGCGGATCAGCATCCCGGCGATGATGTCGTACTGGAGCGAGCTGGCGCGGCCCGTCGCTCTGCCCCGCGACGGCACCCCCACCACGTTGGTGCGGGCCGCCCGCACGCAACCGCCCTACGCCTCCGACGAGCTGATCACCGCACTGGACGCTACCCTCGGCACGGATCTCGAGGTGCTGCAGTGGGATTGCGATCACATGGTGCCCCATGCCCGTCCGGCCGAGACGGCGGCTCTCATCCGGGCCCATCTCGAACGTCACTGACATGGCGCCCATCACCGACGAACAGGTGGAAGCCGTCCGCGCGCTGGTCGCCAGGATCCCGGCGGGCCGGGTGTCGACCTACGGTGACATCGCCGACGCCGCAGGGCTTTCCAGCCCGCGCATCGTCGGCTGGATCATGCGCACCGATTCGTCGGATCTGCCCTGGCATCGTGTCATCACCGCATCCGGCCGGCCGGCCGCCCATCTGGCCACCCGCCAACTCGAACTGCTGCGCGCCGAGGGCGTGCTCGCCGACGACGGCCGCGTCCGGTTGACCGAGGCGCGGCACTCGTTCTGACGCGGCCTAGAGGACCAGCCGGACCAGCGCAGCGGTACGCGCCAGCCCCGGAAAGGCCGCCGCGGTCGAGCGCGGGTGCAGCGCGTGCACGGCGAGCCGGAACATCAACGCCCGCAACAACATCTGCGGCCACTCCGGCAGCGACGCCCACCGCTCGATGAGGCCGTCGTCGGACTCCCCCCAGGCCAGGGCGTCGACGACCACCACACCGGCCGCCCACGACGCCGGCCGCCAGTACGGGGTGATGTCGGTGATGCCCGGCGCGGCGGCCCCGGCGAACAGCACGGTGCCGTAGAGGTCGCCGTGCACCAGCTGACTGGGACTCTTGGTGGGCTTGCGCAGCCCGGCCAGTTGACCGATGAGCTCGACCGAGCGCTGCCCGTCGGCCGATCCGGGCGACACCCGCGCCCCGGGCGGCAACTTCTGCAGCGGCCGTTCCTCCCAGGCCGCGCGGTCGGCGGCGATGAAGACGTCCACGTCGGCCCACGGCGCGACGGGCGGCTGGGTCAGGAAGCGGGGTCGTTCGAGCTTCGCGGTGGCCTCGTGCAGCCGCACCGCGGCCGAGACGACCTCGTCGTGACGGGGCTCCGGCGTGCCGGCGACGAAGGTGTCGGCGCGCCACCCGGCCACCACGTAGCGACCGTCGGTCGACCGGACCGGCCGGGCCAGCCGGACACCGTCGACGAACAGCGTCTCGCGAACCTTGGCCGACCACGCCGCTCGAGCGTGGTCGGCGATCAGCGAGAGCACCACCTCGCCGCAGCGCCAGCCACCCTCCCACGTCGATCCGAGCGCCACCGGCCGCTGGCCGGTCAGCCCGAACGCCGCCAGCACGTGCTCCGGCGGCCGAGGGTCAGTCACAGGGCACAGGCTACCGGCGACAAGTCGCAGGTCGGTGCGCCGTGCAGCGTTGTGTCAGCGTCGTGTCGCGACCGTGACCCGTCGCGTCAGTACATCACCATGTCGGGTTCGAGCTGCCTGCCCCAGGCGACGATGCCGCCCTGGACGTGCATCGCGTCCGAGAACCCGGCCTTCTTCGCGATGGCCAGCACCTCGGCCGAACGCACGCCCGTCTTGCAGTAGAACACCGGCGTGCGGTCCACCTGCAGCTTCGACAGCGCCTCTCCCGACTCGAACGCGCCCTTGGGGATCAGCTCGGCGCCCTCGATGCGGTTGATGTCCCACTCGACCTGTTCTCGCACGTCGATCAGCGCCAGCGGCTTGCCCGAGTCGAGCAGTTCGCGCAGCTCACGCGGGGTGATGGTGGAGTCGGCGGCGGCCTCGGCGGCCGCGTCGGACACCACGCCGCAGAACGCCTCGTAGTCGATCAGCTCGGTGATCTTCGGCGTCTCCGGGTCCTTGCGGATCTTGATCGTCCGGTAGGTCATGTCCAGGGCGTCGTAGACCATCAACCGGCCCAGCAGCGGGTCGCCGATGCCGGTGATCAGCTTGATCGCCTCGGTGCCCATCACCGAGGCGATGGACGCGCAGAGGATGCCGAGCACGCCGCCTTCGGCGCAGGACGGCACCATCCCGGGCGGCGGCGGCTCCGGGTAGAGGTCGCGGTAGTTGAGGCCCAACCCGTTCGGGGCGTCCTCCCAGAACACCGACACCTGGCCCTCGAAGCGGTAGATCGAGCCCCACACGTAGGGCTTGCCCGCCAGCACGGCCGCGTCGTTGACCAGGTAGCGGGTCGCGAAGTTGTCGGTGCCGTCGAGGATCAGGTCGTACTGCTCGAACAGTTCGACGGCGTTCTCGGGCTCCAGCCGCACCTCGTGCAGGCGGACGTCGACCAGCGGGTTGATCTCCTTGATGGAGTCGCGGGCGCTCTGCGCCTTGGACCGCCCGATGTCGGACTGGCCGTGGATGACCTGGCGCTGCAGGTTCGACTCGTCGACCACGTCGAATTCGACGATGCCGATCGTGCCGACACCGGCCGCGGCGAGGTACAGCAGCGTGGGCGAGCCGAGTCCGCCGGCGCCGATCACCAGCACCTTGGCGTTCTTCAGGCGCTTCTGACCGTCGACACCCAGGTCGGGGATGATCAGGTGGCGGCTGTAGCGCGCGACCTCTTCGCGGGTCAGTTCGGCCGCTGGCTCGACCAGCGGCGGCAACGGTGACGACACCGATATCTCCTCAGTTCCTGCGGGCTGCAGACGTGGGCGTACCCCATCACAATAGGCACTTTCCACAACCGCGAACGCCCCGCATTGCTTCCCGTTCGGGCGGTGAGCGGGGATCAGGCGATGGGGTACGGCCAGGGATTGAACCGGCAGGTCCTGCCGTCGGCCCGCACGGTCTCGGGGTCGAACTTGGCGGCGTCGTCGTTGTTGGTCGAGAACGTCTGCTGCATCATGATCGGCGCCAGCGCGCCGTTCTCCGCGCACTGCTCGTGCCGCTGGTAGCCGATGGCGTGGCCGACCTCGTGATTGATGAGGTACTGCCGGTAGGAGCCGATGTCGCCCTGGAACGGCACGGCTCCGCGCACCCAGCGGGCCTCGTTGAGGAACACCCGCGGCTGTCCGTCGGCGTAGGCCGGGTTGTAGCAGGACGCCTCGAGCTGGATGTCGTAGCCGCAGCCCTCGCGCACCGTCATCGGCGAGGTCAGCGACACCCGGAAATCGGGTTCGACGCCCGACGTGGCGTCGACGCGGGTGAAGGCGAACTGCGGGTTGTGCGTCCAGCTCTTGGGGTTGGCCAGCGTCTCGCTGACCATGCGGGCGAAGCCCTCGTCACCGCCGATGGTCGTGGTGTCCACCCCGTCCTCGACCTCGACGGTGTAGGTGAAGACCTTGGTGGTGCCCTGACCGGCCTGCGGCGCAACGCCGGGGACGATGTGCCACGTTCTCGCACCGGCCTCGGTGAACGGACCGCCCTGGGGCAGGATCCCGGTGGGCAGGCTGGCGTCGAACTGCGTCAGCCCCTTCGGCGGTGCGCCGACGATCGCCGTGCTCGACACGCCGAGCGTCGGCGGCCCCTGCACCGGCCCCTGCTCGTCGTCGGCGGCCTGCGGAGCGCTGGTGCCGGTGACGGTCTGGTAGATCACCACGGCGGTGAGCACCATCAGCACCGGTAGCGCGTAGGCGCGCCAGCCGTAGGTGGAGACGAACCGGCCGAGCCAGGTCTGCTTGCGCCAGCGCCGGTGTTCGTCGCGGTTGGAACGGACCCGCCCCGAGTCGACCGCCAGCGGATCACGCTGTGCGCGCAGTGGCTCCCGCCATTCGTTGCGCAGCGCCGGGGCACGACCGGGCCCGCGACGCCCCGGGTCGTAGGTCACCGAAACAGGATGGCACAGAGGCGGGCACTTGCACCTCCGGCGCGCCACCCCGGGTGGCACCGGGGGTCGACCTCGCGCACACCACAGATGATCGGTAGTAGTGTCGTTTCGATGGGCGGCTTGGGTGAACACACCCAAGAGCGCCACGGGAATCCAGATTGAGGACTTGATGAGCGATCTCGCCAACACCGCCGAGAGGAGAGGTGCCAAGACCGGCAGCGGCGACACCGCGCCGTCCTCCGGTAGCGGCCGCCGCGGCAACCGGCTGCCCCGCGACGAGCGGCGCAGCCAGTTACTGGTCGCCGCCAGCGAAATCTTCGTCGACCGCGGTTACCACGCCGCGGGCATGGACGAGATCGCCGACCGGGCCGGCGTCAGCAAACCGGTTCTCTACCAACACTTCTCATCGAAGCTCGAGCTGTACCTCGCGGTGCTGCAGCGCCATGTCGACAATCTGGTCTCCGGCGTCCGCCAGGCACTGCGCACCACCACCGACAACCGGCAGCGCCTCCGCGCGGCGATACACGCGTTCTTCGACTTCATCGAGCACGACAGCCAGGGCTACCGGCTGATCTTCGAGAACGACTACACCACCGAGCCCCAGGTCGCCTCCCAGGTGAAGGTCGCCACCGAAGCGTGCACCGACGCGGTGTTCGACCTGATCAGCCGCGATTCCGGCCTCGAGGCGCACCGCGCAAGGATGATCGCGGTGGGCCTGGTCGGCATCAGCGTCGACTGTGCGCGCTACTGGCTCGACAGCGAGCGTCCCATCTCGAAGGACGCCGCCGTCGAAGGCACGGTGCAGTTCGCCTGGGGCGGCCTGTCACACGTGCCGCTCACCCGTTCTTGACGGCCTCGGCTCCCACCACGCCGACACCGAAGCCGACCCTGCGCACGTCGGCGGCGCCGATCTCCACGTAGGCGATCCGGCTGTTCTGCACCAGGTAGCGGCGGCCCTTCACGTCGGTCAGCGCCAGCACACCCGCGTCCCCGCTCAGCGCCGCGGACACCGCCTCCTCCACCTCGGCGGGAGTCTGCGCGCTGTTGAACGACAACTCGCGCGGGCTGTCCGTGACACCGATCTTGACCTCCACGTTGAAACCCCTTCTCGCCTCGGCACCGTCGAGAGTCGACCTGATGCGCTCTCCTGCTGAGCAGGCTAGTGGACGGGACGGCACCGGCGCCGCCGTGGGCGGTTCGCGCTGAGCGAAGCCGGTTCCGGAGCGCGATCGAACCGAGTCCCGACCGTGACCGACACACCGCTCGACGCACCTCATCCGTCACTTCTGCCCCGATAGCATCAGGCGCGGCAGTGGACGAGACGATGGGGAAAAACCCGATGGACAGGCGATATTCGGCGAACTCGCCGTACACGACGGCGCCGACCGAGCGGTTCGACGCAGCGACGACCAGGATCGCCGACGGCCGTGTCGGCTATGCCGATCCCGGGTCGCCCGTCGAGGACTATCCGGCATACGAGGACTACCCGTACGGCGCCGGCTACGACTCCCTGCGCGACACCGGCTACGACACCGACTACCGCAGCCCCGACGAGTCCGACGACGACTCCGGCGACGGCGACTACGCCGAGTACGAGCACGAGCCGCTGCTCGACCGCAGGTGGATGTTCATCGCCTGCGTGGCGGGCGCGATCCTGCTCGTGGCCGTCATCTGCACGGTGGTGATCCTGGGCGGCGGCGACAGCGGATCGGTGACGGCGACTGTGGTCCCACCGCCGCAGACCAGCCAGCCGGCCACCACCGCGGCGCCCCCGGCCGCCACCTCGCCGCCGACGTCGCTGCCTGCGGAGACGGTCACCACCGTGACGCCGTCCCCGAGCGCGACCGCCGCCGT
>NZ_JAUMSQ010000370.1:0-7004 GCF_030519285.1 Mycolicibacterium arseniciresistens | reverse complement strand
GACGTGGGTGCTGCGGTCGGGACCGGCGTCGCCTCGAGCGCCCGGCAGCCGTAGCGCGACGCCAGCGACGTGGCGAGGTCCCCCCCGGCCGCATGCCAGCCGACCACCGCGTCCACCCGGTTGTTGGCCAGCGCCTCGCCGTAGAGCGTGACCGGGTCGAGCGCCAGCACCGAAGCCTCGATGCCGACGTTGCGCAACTGATCGGCCGCCGTGTTGGCCACCGCCACAGACGTCGGATCGTTCACCGCCACACCGAGAACCAGGGACAGCGGCACGCCGTCCTTGGTGATCCGGCCGCGGTCGTTGTCGGGCGCCGGCGTTCCGGGCGTCGGCGGCGGCGGGTTCTCCACCGGCGCCACCTCGTAGCCCGCGTCGGCGAGCAGGCCGAGTGCCGCCTCGGTGCCCAGCGCGGGCGGTGCGGTCGGCACGTAGCCCGGATCCGACGGCGTCCGGACCTGAGCCTGGGCCAGTGTCACGGTGTTGTCGTCACCGGCGCCCACCGACGCCAGCAGATCGACGTCGAACAGACCCAGGATGGCCTTGCGCACCTGCGCTTCGGCCAGCTTTGGCTGCCCGGCCCGCAGCGTCACCTGCATCACGCGCGGTGTCACGATGCGGGCCGTCCTGACGTCGGGTATCGCGCTGAGCTGAGCGAAAGTGGCTGCGCCGCCGTGTATCTGGGCGACCTGCGTGTCACCGTTGCGGATCGAGTCGGCGAGTGCGGCAGGCGATCCGCCGCGACGGAACAGCACCTGGTCGGGTTTGGCCGGACCACTCCAGAACCGGTCGTTGCGGGCGAGCAGGATCTCGTCGCGCTGCGGATCGATGTCGTCGACGCGGAACTTGCCCGCGGTGACGGGCATGGCACGCGCCAGACCGGCCCCGAATCCACCCGGTACGTCCTTGACGATGTGCGCGGGGAGGATGTTGTTGAACAGTTCCCGCCACGCCGGGTAGGGCTGGGAGAAGGTGACGACGGCCTGTTTGCCACCCTCGACCGACTGGACACCGGTGATCAGGTCATAGCCGGCCGGATCGACGACGCCCGGCTGGCTGACCATCTGCTGCCACAGGTACCAGTAGTCGTCAGCGGCCACCGGCGCGTTGTCGGTCCACTGCGCCTCCGGCTTGATCGTGTAGGTGACGGTGAATGGGTTCCGGTTGGTCACCTCGGCCGACTCGAGCAGCGCGGTGTCGAGTTCCCATCGCGAACCGGTCGGCGACGCCGGGTCCGGCACGGGCCGGAACGAGCTCGGCAGCACCAGCGCGGCGATCGCCGCGTTGACCGGGGACTGGTCGGAGAGCAGATGTGGGTTGAATCCGGGGCCGATCGAATCGATGGCCATGATGATCTGCGTCGCCTTGGGCGGCGGTGGCGTCACGGACTCCGTGGTCTCGGTGCTCTGCGGGGCGGGCGGTGGGCTCACCGTGCATCCGCCGAGCAGCAACGCCGGTACCGACACCAGTGCGCCGAGCCTCGCGCAGGACTGGCGAGTTCGATTCGGCACGCCCCTCAGGGTATCGGCCGTCCTCCGCGCCGCCGCACGCGAGCAAATCAGTGGCTTGCCCACGGTGATCATGGCTCCCACGAGCTCGTTTGCTGAGGCGATCCGTGGAGCCGGCCGCGGCACCCGCCGTGGCCGGTTTTCCGTCGGCTAGTTCTGGGCCTTGGCCCGGGCCTTCGCGCGCGCCCGCAGGCTCGCGGTCAGCTCCACCTTGCGCACCCTGACGATCTCCGGGGTGACCTCGACGCACTCGTCCTCGGCGCAGAACTCCATGGCCTGTTCGAGGCCGAGTTCGAGCGGCCGGGCCAGCGTCTCCATGACGTCGGCCGTGGAGGACCGCATGTTGGTCAGCTTCTTCTCCCGGGTGACGTTGATGTCGAGGTCCTCGGCGCGCGGATTGATGCCGACCACCTGACCCTCGTAGGTGTCATCGCCCGGTTCGACGAAGAACTGCCCGCGGTCGGACAGCTGGATCATCGCGAACGGCGTCACCGACCCCGTGCGGTCCGACACGAGCGACCCGGTGTGGCGGGCGCGGATCTCCCCGGCCCACGGCCGGTATCCGTCGAACACGGCGTTGGCGATGCCGGTGCCGCGGGTGAGCGTCAGGAAGTCGGTACGGAAGCCGATCAGCCCGCGGCTGGGCACGATGAAGTCCATCCGGACCCAGCCCGCCGCGTGGTTGGCCATCTCCTCCATGCGGCCCTTGCGGGCGGCCATCAACTGCGTGATGGCGCCGACGAACTCCTCGGGGCAGTCGATCGTCATGGCCTCGAACGGCTCGTGAAGCTTGCCGTCGATCGTGCGGGTGACCACCTGCGGCTTGCCGACGGTCAGCTCGAAGCCTTCGCGGCGCATCTGCTCGACGAGCACGGCCAGCGCGAGCTCGCCTCGGCCCTGCACCTCCCAGGCGTCGGGGCGGCCGATGTCGACGACCTTGATGGAGACGTTGCCGATGAGTTCGCGGTCCAGCCGGTCACGCACCATGCGGGCGGTGAGCTTGTGCCCGGACACCTTCCCCGCCAGCGGCGAGGTGTTGGTGCCGATCGTCACCGAGATCGCCGGTTCGTCGACCGTGATGCGCGGCAGCGCGTGCGCGTGTTCGGGGTCGGCCAGCGTGTCGCCGATCATGATCTCGGGCAGGCCGGCGACCGCGACGATGTCGCCGGCGATCGCCTCGTCGGTGGGATTGCGTTCGACGCCGACGGTGGCCAGCAGCTCGGTGATCTTGGCGTTGGTGACCACGGGCACGCCGTCGACCTCGCGCATCCACGCCACCTGCTGGCCCTTGCGCAGCTTGCCCTTGTAGATGCGGATCAGCGCGAGCCGGCCGAGGAAGGCCGACGCGTCGAGGTTGGTCACCAGCGCCTGCAGCGGCGCCTCGGGATCGCCTTGCGGCGGCGGGATGTGTTGCAGCAGAACGTCGAACAGCGGGTCGAGATTCTCGCCCTCGGGATTCTCGCCGTTGGCCGGCTCGATGGTGCTCGCGATGCCCGCCCGGCCGGACGCGTACAGCGTCGGCAGCCCGAGCGCGAATTCGGCCGCCTTCTGCGCCTCCTCGTCGAGGTCCGACGCGACGTCGAGCAGCAGGTCGTGACTCTCGGAGACGACCTCGGCGATGCGCGCGTCCGGACGGTCGGTCTTGTTGACCACCACGATCACCGGAAGGTGCGCGCCGAGCGCCTTGCGCAGCACGAAGCGGGTCTGCGGCAGCGGGCCCTCCGAGGCGTCGACGAGCAGCAGCACACCGTCGACCATGGACAGGCCGCGTTCGACCTCGCCGCCGAAGTCGGCGTGGCCGGGCGTGTCGATCACGTTGATGACCGTCATGCCGCCGTCGGCATGGTGCCGGTGCACCGCGGTGTTCTTGGCCAGGATGGTGATGCCCTTTTCCTTCTCCAGGTCACCGGAGTCCATCAGCCGTTCGATCGCATCGTCACCGCGGTGCGTCAGCGCACCGGACTGCCGCAGCATCGCGTCCACGAGGGTCGTCTTGCCGTGGTCGACGTGGGCGACGATGGCGACGTTCCGAAAATCCACGTCGCTCAGTGTGGCAGCGCCGGACAGCTATCGCGAAATGCAGCAAGGCAGGTCACACCGCCCGCGCGGGCCATGGCACAGTGGGTAACCGCATTACCACCACGATCGCGACCGGCAGGGATCCCCAATACGTGACGACGTCCAAGTACGCCGACCTCAGGCCGAAGAAGAAATGCTGTCGCAGCAAGCCGCGCTGCAAGCGCTGCCCGCTGGTCCTGCATCGTGTCCATAAGGCCGAGCTCAACGGCATTCGCGGCAAGGAACTGGAGAAGGTGTTCAAGCGCGCCCGCAAGCACTGACCTGCGAGTATCGTCGACGGCAGCCGTCGAAAGGCGTCATTCCGGCGGTCGGAGGTACACCATGTCGGTCTACGAGGTGCTCACCGTCACCCTGATCGTCGTGCTGGCAAGCGCCACCGTCATCGCCATCTACATCGGGATGATGAACTGGTTCCGTGCGGCCTACGTCGTGCGGTGCGCCGCGTGTCACCACCTGACGGTCTCGTCGGCGAACGAGCCGCAACAATCCTGCCCGCACTGTCGCCACCCGGTGCTGCTGCACCCGGTGCACGCGGTGCACCACCCGCGCAGCGTGCACCAGCTGCGGGTGGTGGGCGACCGCTTGCGCTACTGACGAGTGCGGGGCAGCAGGAGCAGTGCGGCCAGCAGAAAGCAGACCGCACCGCTGAACGTGCCCGCGCCCGCCAGCAGCGCATCGGCCGTGACGCCGGTGCCCCGCACGAACGCCGCAACGGCCGAGACGGCGAATGCCACGCAGCCGACCATGTTGACCCAGGCAGCCCACCGATCCCGGGGTCGCGGCGGGATTGCGACGAGCCCGAGGGCCCCACTGAGGAGGAAGGCCACCGAGCCGGCGGCGTCGGGGCTCCAGACGAAGCGCTGCTCGGTGGACACCAGGTGGGCCCATACGGCGGACCCGGTGCTGAGGTTGAACAACACGGTACCTACGAATTGCGTTGCCGCCGAGAGCCATTCAGACGCCCAGCGCGGACCGCTGCGGGCCAGCTGAAGGTAGGCTGCAGCGGTGAAGAACCACGATCCGGCGAAGCACGCGACGTTTGTCGCGCCCGTTCCGGCGTGGGCTGCGAAACCTGGTGCGGTGCCCAGCGCGAACAGCGCCGAACCGATCGCGAACAGCCAGCACTGGCGCGTCAGGGTCACCGCGTCAACGTCACCGATCGGGCATCGGCTCCAGCGGTCCGAGTGACGCCAGCGCGGCCGCCAGGTCCGGCAGCCACGCGCGGTCGGCCGGGACCCAGGGCAGGCCGTCGAGTTCGTCGGCGCCGACCCAGCGCAGTGCCCGGTGGTCGTTGGGCACCGGCACACCGCCGGTCTGCGTGACCAGGTATGCGCGCAGCACCATCGTGTCGGTCAGCGCGACGTCGGCGCCGAGTCGCGCGCCGACCGTCACCTCGATGCCGAGTTCCTCACGCAGTTCCCGGATCAGCGCCGCGGCGTCGCTCTCCCCCGCCGCGACCTTGCCGCCCGGCAGCTCCCACAGCCCGGCCAGTTCGGCAGGCCGGGCGCGCTGCGCCACCAGCAGCGAGGTGCCCGAGATCAGTGCGCCCGCAACGACGATCTGCCCGTTCATCGTCGCCGACGGTATACCGTCGAGGACATGGCTGTGTTAACGGACGAACAGGTGGACGCCGCACTGCCCGACCTCAACGGCTGGGAGCGCGCCGACGGAGCGCTGCGGCGGTCGGTCGAGTTCCCCGCATTCCTTGACGGCATCGACGCCGTGCGACGGGTCGGCGAGCACGCCGAGGCGAAGGACCACCATCCCGATATCGACATTCGTTGGCGGACGGTGACTTTCGCACTGGTCACCCACTCCGAGGGCGGGATCACGGAGAAGGACGTGGAGATGGCTCGCGATATCGACGGGATCGTCGGCCGGCCGTAGCTATCCAGGCCAGGGTCGCCAGCGTCGCGACGATGTAGATCAGTCCAGCCCAGGCCAGATACCAGGGTCTGCTGATCTCCCAGATGGTGGGCTGGGCGAAGCTGAGCAGCCACGGCACGCCGACCAGGGTGAGCGTGAGCCAGCCCCACCCCAGGATCCGCGCGCCCGGCAGGTCGCGGCGCGGGCCGTGCAGCAGCCAGATCATCAGCGGCAGCACCCAGACCCAGTGGTGCGTCCAGGAGATCGGTGACAGCAGCAGCCCGAAGAGTT
This sequence comes from Mycolicibacterium arseniciresistens, assembly GCF_030519285.1. Classification (NCBI taxonomy): domain Bacteria; kingdom Bacillati; phylum Actinomycetota; class Actinomycetes; order Mycobacteriales; family Mycobacteriaceae; genus Mycobacterium; species Mycolicibacterium arseniciresistens. The sequence continues at coordinate 1,263 of NZ_JAUMSQ010000370.1, read as the reverse complement.
GCACCACCACGATGGCGCCGAGGCGGTCGGCACTGCCGCCGATCGCCCGCCACGCCAGCACGGCCAGCACCGCGGTCACCACGATGCCCGCCACCACGGCCGGCCCGTAGCCGGCGTCGTGTCCGAGGATGCGTGAGATCCCGCCGCGCCAGGACTGGTTGAACGACGTCCCGATCGGCCCCACCCGGTCGGCGTCGCCGAGCAGTTCGGTGAAGTAACGCCGGGTCTGGTCACCGATCACGAGCGCGGCGATCCCGATGGTGCCGGCGAACACGACCGCCGAGAACACCGCGGCGCCCCACCGGCGGGCGCCGACGAGGTACAGGCCTGCCACGGCCGGGGTCAGCTTCACGCCGGCGGCCAGGCCGACGAGCAGGCCCGAGAGCCACCACCGGGTGGTGAGCACCGCACAGAGCACCGCCAGCACCAGCAGCACGTTGACCTGTCCGTAGTCGAAGGTGCTGCGCAGCGGTTCCAGCCAGATGCCCACCGCGGTCCACAGCATCGCGATCCGCCGGTCACCTGGGGCACCGCCGGACAGCAGGCGCTGACTGACCCGCACCACGCCGTAGAGCGCAGCGACGATGCCGACCTGCCACGCGAACGCCACCAGCCCGAAGGGCAGCAGGTGCAGCGGATAGAAGACGATCGCGGCGAACGGCGGATAGGTGAACGGCAGCGGGAAGTCGGGCGTCTGATCGGCGTAGACGTAGTCGTAGAGGGTGCCGGGTCGATCGAGGGCACCGGCGCCGCCGACATAGACGTGCAGGTCGACGAAGTTCGCGCCGTTGGCCGCCAGATAGGTCCAGGCGAATCGGGCGGCGATGCTCAGCACCAGCAGTACGGGCGCCGCCGCGGCCAGCTTCGTCGCGAGCGAGCGGTGCGTCGGCCCCGGGCGGGCGGCGGGTGAGGCGTCTATCCCGTCGACTTTAGACATCGGCCTTCAGGCACCGGCCCCAGTGTCACCGATTACCTACACCTCAGTCACGGTTGCATAAATGCCACACGTGTCACTTGAGTAACACCAGTAACTCCGTAGCTTCGGGTGCAGGCCTGCTGACAACCGATTGGGAGAATCATGAAGTTCACCAGAAAAGCGTTCGCCACCAGCGTGATTGCCGCTGTGGGCGCCGTTCCGCTCGCGCTGGCGTTCAGTGCCGTCGCCACCGCGCAGCCCGCCGCGCCGGCGCCCGTTCCGGCGGTGCCGGGTCTCGAGCAACTCGCCAACGCGCCGCAGATGCTGCAGGGCATGGCCTCGGCCCT
>NZ_JAUMSQ010000037.1:0-6104 GCF_030519285.1 Mycolicibacterium arseniciresistens | reverse complement strand
GCATCGCCGCCGTGTCGCGCACGGTGCGGGACACGACGCCCTGCACGGCGGCGCCGTGCATGGACTCGCCCGTCGCCGGCCCCGACGGCGTCAGCCCGCGGCCCGGTTTGAGTCCCACCAGTCCGCAGCACGCCGCAGGGATGCGAATCGAGCCACCGCCGTCGTTCGCGCCCGCGCAGGGCACTATTCCGGCGGCGACCGCGGCGGCCGACCCGCCCGATGAACCGCCGGGCGTGCGCTGCAGGTCCCACGGATTGCGGGCCGGACCCCAAGCGACGGGTTCGGTGATTCCTTTCGCCCCGAACTCCGGGGTGTTGGTCTTGCCGAAGATGACCAGGCCGGCGTCGATCCAGCGCTGCACGATCGTCGCGTGCTCGGTGGCGTTCGTCGACATCCACGCCCGGGAACCGGCCGAGGTGGGCAGACCCGCGTAGTCCTGCGCCAGGTCCTTGATGAGGAACGGAACGCCGGCGAACGGCCCGCTCAGCTCTTCGGCCGTCCTGGCGTCGGCGGGAACGTCGCGCACGATCGCGTTGATCCGCGGATTCACCGCGGCCGCCCGGTCGCGCGCGAGGCTCAGCAGCTCCGCAGGGGTCACGTCGCCGTCGGCGACGAGCTTCGCGAGCGAGGTGGCGTCATGGGTGCGGTATTCGTCGAAGTCCACCGACTGACCGTATGTCGCGGGGCCGGTGCCCGGGGCGAGTACGTGCCGCCGGAGCGGGTACGAAAGATCACGGATCGAGTGTCAAGAACGACAAGCAGTACGAGGGTCTGCGCAAGAAGGGCATGAGCAAGTCGCGCGCGGCCGCCATCGCGAACACACCCGGAGCGTCCAAGAAGGGTGGCAAGAAGGGCGGGAAGAAGTCGGGCGGAAAGAAGTCGTCGTAGTCACGATGCCGCAGCGACGGCAACGCCGGCGTCGTAAAGCCGACTCTGCGAACGGAATCCGCGACGTCGCCGTCGACCCGCAGGCCGGACCGCACCCGCCGAGGCGTCGATCGGCGACACGGCGCTCGGAACCTCCTGATGCGCAGGCGGTTTCATCTCGTCGTGGTCGGTCCGTGCAGGCCTGTCCGGGAGCGCGAGCACGTGAATGGTGCGCAGCGTCTGAAGGTATTGGTGCAGCAACGACCCGGTGGTGTACGGCAGGCCGAAGCGCTCGCACAGCGCCCGCACGCGCGTGGCGATCGCGGCGTATCTGTTACTGGGCAGATCCGGGAAGAGGTGGTGCTCGATCTGGTAGCAGAGGTTCCCGCTGGCGAACGCCATCAGGGGACCGGCATCGAAGTTCGCCGAACCCAGCATCTGGCGGAGGTACCACTGCGGTTTGGTCTCGTCGTCCAGCACCGCGGCGGTGAACTTCTCCGCGCCGTCGGGAAAGTGCCCACAGAAGATCACGACGTAGGCCCACAGATTGCGGACGATGTTCGCGACGACGTTCGCCCCGAGGGTGCGGCGCCACCGGGACAAACTCAAGGCCGGGAACACCACGTAGTCCTTGACCATCTGCCGGGTGACCTTCCGCCGCGCGGCGCGCGAGAGGGCGGTCTTCTCGGACTGTGTCGTGGCGCGGTCCTGCGCGGCGTGCAGATCGTGCTGAGCGACACCCCACTCGAACCCCAGGGCCAGAATGAGATTCCGCAGCGGCTGCAGCAGGTGGCGACGTTCCCACGGCTGGTCGCGAGTCATCCGGATCACGCCGTAGCCCAGGTCCTCGTCCACGTCGAGGACGTTGGTGAAGACGTGGTGGATGTAGTTGTGGGAATAGCGCCATTGCGACGACGGGCCCGCCATGTCCCATTCCCACGTGTTGGAGTGGATTTCGGGGTCGTTCATCCAGTCCCACTGGCCGTGGCCGATGTTGTGGCTGATCTCCATGTTCTCGACGCTCTTCGCGAAAGCCAGCGCTGCGACCCCGGCGGCCCAGCCCTTCTTGGAGCGGGTCGCCGCGATGAGCAGGCGTCCACCGATCTCAAGGGTGCGCTGGAAGGCGATGGTGCGGTGGATGTAGGCGGCGTCGCGGGCGCCGAGAGACTCTTCGACCTCGAGGCGGATCGCGTCGAGCTCGGCTCCGAGTTCCGCCATGTCGGATTCGGTCAGGTGCGCATACTGCGCGACGTCGGTGATGGCCATGAGGCGTCCTTGGTGTGAGGCAGCGGACCGTGACACGGCCAACCACGAAGAAATCGGATCAAACGGTTCCCGCTGCCTGAGAACCCGCGGCAGTGGGCGCGACTGACTTGTGAGCGTCGCGGCGCACACGCCTGTTGCCACAGGGATACCCCGGGAGTGGAGTAGAAAACCTCAGGCCCGGTCGATCTGCTCGAGTGGGTTCGAGCGCTCCAGCATGCCGTAGGTCTGCTCACCGTCCCATCGGTAACGGACGCCTGCCTGCTGCAGCGCCGGGAAGTTCGGGTTCTCCTTCTTCATCTCGCGCACCGAGTAGGTGTCGTCGTCATGGCTGATGTCGTGCGTCGAGTAAACCGTCTCGCCCTCGATGTGCACGCTGCCGGCGGCGGTCTCCAGTGTCAGCGACACGTCCTCTCCGACGGTCTGCAGTTTCGTCAGCCACGGAACCTCGACGGCGCGGGCGGGGATCAACTCGCCGTCACCGGTGAAGAGGTACCCCTCGTTGAAGGTCGGCTCGCCGTCCGGCCGCGGCGGATAGGCGATATAGCCGAACGCCTTCCCGCTGGGGAACACCGCAGACTGCCAGGCGTGGCCGCGGAACTCGGCGAGCCTTCGCACGCCCTGGCGACGTATTCGCAGGCCGCTCCCTGTGAACTCCCGTGTCTCACCGGCGATGGTGACCGTACCGCTGGCCCGGTAGAGCTGCTCGTAGCGAGGACCGCCCATCACCGCACCCTCCGCGGAGTGCTTGATGCGGTCGCCTGCGTCACGTTGCAGGGCGCCTTGAATCCACGGAGGCACCGCCATCTCCGCCTCGACGCGGAAGGCGACGTCGACGAGCGGGCCGTTGGATCGCCCCGCCACCAGGTCGGCCGACGACGTCTGCACGGCCTTGCCGTCGTAGGTCATCGTCCAGGTGCCGAACGGCGTCACGCAGCGGAAGGCGAGCCCGTCCGCGCCCAGAACGCTCGCCCTGCCCTCCGGGCCTTCCGGGGACAGGGAAGGGCCGCTGCCGCGCAGCCGGTACACGCGACCGTCGGGGAAGGCGATGTTGACCTGGGTTTCGTGGTTGTCCCAGTTCGCGCCCACCGCCTCCACGCCGATGCGGGGCAGTCCCAGCTCGCCGTGGTCATCGACGGTCCAGAAGCTGACCGAGTCCCGCATCTCCGGATCGTCGGGGCGCCCGGGCAGCAGGTACTCGCGGGCGGGGTCGATGCCGCCGGTCAGATCGATCGTCATGGCTGATCCTGCCGTGTGGTGGTCCAGTGGTGGGCGCGTGCGACGTAGGCGGCGAAGCGGGGGCGCACCGCGTCCGCGTCGATGCCGAATGCGGCAGCATCAGCGTGCGAACTCGGCTCGCGCTCTGTCGCAGCGACGGTCCACCAGCTCTGCATGCGACCGGTGAACTCGGCGCTGACCGGACTGCCCAGCCAGGCGTACAGGCCGGTCACCTGTCGAACCGGGTCGGCCTGCATCGCCCGGAAGTCGATGTCGTAGAACCGGCTGTCGGCGCCGTCCGCGCGGAACCGCAGTGCGCGGTCCATTCCGAGCGACCAGTGCTCGACATTCAGTCTGCCGATGTACCGGCGGTCGACGTCATCGGTGAACGACGCGATGATGTCGGCATACAGATCGGCGACCGACAGCAGGACGTCGGCCGGGTCCCGGTGAGTCATCACATATCTCGCGTCGGGGAAGGCGGCGTCGACCGCGTCGAGCCACAGTACGTGCGACGGGCACTTCAATCGCCAGGGCCGAGCCGGCTCGCCCCACTGCAGGAGCTTGAGCACCCGTCGTTCGTAGGCCAGCGTTGGTCGCAGGTCGGCCTGGTGGACGAGCCAGTCCGAGTAACTGGGCACCTGGGCGAAGGACTGGAAGATGTGCGACCGGAAGTCCAGCGCCATCAACTCGTGGCATTCCATCGGGCCGTGGGTGTCGGTCGGGACGTGGTAGCGGGTCCCGATCATCTCCCCCTTGTCCGGCGGGATCCTGGGGTCGGCCCCCGTGACCGTCGACGGCGGTGGGCAGGGCTGCGTGGACTCCCACTTGCGCAGGTAGCGCACACCGGGGTCCTGCGCCAGCAGCGACGAGAGCGCCGTCGAGCCGGTGCGCGGCAGTCCGATCCCGATCAGGGGTGCGGTGATCGGTGCGTCGTCGATCTCGGGATGACGGCGGTACCAGTCCTCGACCTGCAGCCGTTGGGCGAGGTATCCGGTGATGCGGCCGTAGAGGAACGCCTCCCCGGCCGCGTTGAGCCGCGCCTCCTCTGCCACCGACGACAGCAGGACCTCGAGACCCTCTTCGAACGACGGGTCCCCGAAGTCGTCGAGACCGGTGCGCTCGGCGGCCGCGTTCTCAATCTCGTCGACGCTGACCATCGTCCTGTGTCCTTCCCCCCGTCACGCCCTGCGCAGCGTCAACAGCGTGATCTCGCTCGGTGCGAACACCCGGAACGGCGGACCCCAGAAGCCGGTGCCGCGACTCGTGTAGAGCTGCGTGCGCTCACCGTGCCTGCTCAGTCCCTGCACCACCGGCTGGTCGAGCCGGACCAGGAAATTGAACGGCCAGATCTGGCCGCCGTGGGTGTGGCCCGAGATCTGCAGATCCACGCCTGCACGCACCGCGTGCGGCACCTGCTTCGGCTGGTGCGCCAGCAGCAGGACCGGCAGCGCGCGGTCCGCGCCTTCGAGCGCGGCCTGCAGGTTCGCGCCGTGCCCGTGCACACCGGATCCCGCCGCGGTGGCGTCGTCCACCCCGGCGACGACCAGCCGGTCACCGCCGCGATCGACCACGATGTGCCGGTTGTGCAGCGCCGCCCAGCCGATCGACTCCATGTAGTCGAGCCAGCCCTGCGCCTCGCTGAAGTACTCGTGGTTGCCCGTGACGTAGACCCGCGCTGAGGCCGCCCGCACCGATGCGAGCGGGCTCGCCTGCGCCTCGCGCACCGCCACGGTTCCGTCGGCGATGTCGCCGACGTGACACACCACGTCGGCGTCCAGGTCGTTGACCCGTTCCACCACCGCCGCCGACCACCGCGCCCGGTCGATCGGCCCGTAGTGGGTGTCGGTGATCATCGCGACCCGCAGACCGTCCAGTCCGGCGCCCAGGCCGGCGATCCCGACGTCGACGGTGCGCACGCGGGGCACCCGCATCGCCTCGAAGTGGCCCCACGCCAGCAGCACCACCACCGCGGCCACCACCGCCGCGGCGACCACCCGCGAGCGCACCGGATCCTCGACCCCGGCGATCACCAGCGCGAGCTCCAACAGGTGGCCGAGCACCGACCAGACGAACAGCACCCATGCGGCGCCGAGCAGTGCGTCGCCGGCGGCGGCCGCCCGGTCGAGGTGCCTGCGGCCGTGCCCGTGCATCATCAGCAACGGCAGCCCGGCGAAGGCCGCCGCGAACAGCAGGGTGCAGGCCACCACCACGGCGGTCGGCCACGCCGGTCCGGCCGCCAGCAGCGTCCACCAGGGCACGCCGAACAGCAGCAGCATGACGGCCAGCACGATCGCGTGGCGGCGCCATCTGCGCCGGGACCGGCGCGGGGGATCTTCGTTCTCGACCACGTCGGCCGGAGTGTCGCTCACTCAGTCGACGGTACCCACGCTCCCGCGCTGCTCACGTCCTCAGCAGCACCTTGACCACGTCGCCCGAGCGGGCGGCCACTGCCCGGTAGCCGTCGGAGGCCGAGTCCAGCGGCAGCTCGGTGGTGAAGATCCCGTCCACCCGAAGCCGGCCGGCCTGCAGCAGCGGGATCAACTGCGGCCAGGTCTGCTGCACCGGCGCGGTGGTCATCCGCAGCGTGACGCTGCGCAGCAGGGCCATCGTCGCCGGGAAGGGGAACGGCGCAAGGTCGTGCACGCCGACCACCGACACGGTGCCGCCGGCGCGGACCGCGGTCAGCGCGTCGGCCATCGTGGTGTCGTTGCCGACTGCGTCGATGACGGCGTCGACGCCGCGGCCGCCGGAGT
>NZ_JAUMSQ010000369.1:0-6439 GCF_030519285.1 Mycolicibacterium arseniciresistens | reverse complement strand
ACGGCGATCGCGACCGGGGCGCCGCCGCCCGCGGTGCGGGCCATCGTGTCCAGCGCCTCGGCCAGCACCTGCTCGCCGCGGTGGGCCGAACCGTCGGCCGCCACCAGGGGCACGGGATCGCCGACGCGGTCGACGAACCCGCTGAGCACCATCCCGGGGGAGGTGCGGGGCGGGTTCTCGGCGGCCAGCCCCACCTCGGCCGGGCGGTCGTCGAAAACGGTGAGGATCGACCGGCGCATGACCGGGTCGCGGCCGAAGCGGGCCGCGACGAGATTGGTCATTCCGATCGACAACCCCAACGAGTCGGTCATTACTGTCACTCCTGCTGTCTCGGCCGGTGTTCACCTTAGCGGCTCGGGCCCCCGAGGCCTCGGAACATCCCCCTAGTGGCGTCAATCCCCTAACGTGCCGTCCCCTAACGGCCGCGCCGTGGGGCTGGGTTCGGCACCGATCCCGGGGCGGGCCTGCGCCGATAGCATCGTGGGACATCGGCGAATCGCCGGACTACACCACCATCTTCAGGGGGACGGGCTGTCATGGCTAACTCGCTTCTCGACTTCGTCATGTCGCTGGTGCGAGACCCCGACGCCGCGGCACGCTACAGCGCCGACCCGGCCGGTGCCCTCGCCGAGGCGAACCTGCCCGACGTGACGAGTGTCGACGTCGCCAACCTCATCCCGGTGGTGTCCGAATCGCTGTCCATGACCGGTCCGGCCAGCGGTTTCGATGCCGTTGGCGCCGAGACGGCGGGAAACGTCTGGGCGAGCGGCGCCGCCACCGCGGCGTTCGACGCCTTCGGCGATCCAGGCGCAGGCACCGCGATCGACGACGGCGCCAACGTGATCTCCGACGTGGTCGACGAACCGGTCGTCCAGGTGGCCGACACGTCGTTGGCCGACCTCGACAGCGCGTTCGGCGACCCGGCCGCGCAGTTCGACACGGCCTTCGCCGACGCCCCGGCGGACACCGCGGCCGACTTCGCCGCCGATTGGGGGCAGTCGCCCTCCGACGATCAGGTGCCCGGGGCCGACGGCCAGAGTTTCGACCTCTTCAACTGACCTCTGCAGCACTTCCTCTTCACCCGCGCGGACCTCTGTCCGCGCGGGTGAATTCGTTTGAACAGGGAAAACGCGGCGCTGCCGGCGAGTGCCTCCGGTGCCCCCAAGTACCCCCTAATCCCCTAATGGGGCCGATGCGGGGACCCCGGTACGGCATCTTTGGGGGATGGGAGGCGACCCCGTTCCCCGGCGGTCCCGGAATCCATAACGTTGTCGTCAGAACGCCGGAAGGACCGGCGGGAACCACCTCCCAAGCCCGCGAGGGCTCACCGGGAAGAAACAGAAAGGCAGTTCCATGAATCTCATCGACTTCATCCTCGATCTGTTCCGCAGCCCGGTCGAGGCGGCCCGTTTCGTCACCGACCCCGACGGCGCGCTCCGCGACGCCGGCCTGCCGAACGTGACCGCCGCGCAGCTCGCGTCGGTCGCAGCCACCGCCGCCCCGGCCGGCTACGCCCTCGGCGGCGGAGACCCGATCGTCGGCCTGCAGCGCGCGGTCGCCGATCACCACCAGCTGGCCTCGAACTTCGCCTCGCCGTTCTCGCCGCAGACGTCGTTCGCGCCGACCACCGAGTTCGCCAGCCGTAACGACACGGACCTGCTGAGCGGCAACAACGTGCCGATCGCCAGCCCGGATCAGAACGCCGGCGCCAACGCCCAGAACGGCGCCTTCAACCTTGGCTTCGGTGACATCACCCTGGGTGACAAGACCAGCAACACCGCCACCAACGGCGGCGTCGTGGTCGGCGGCGACAACGACGGCGACATCGTCAGCGGTGACGGCGCGGTGCTCGGCGACGGCAACACCATGAACAACGGCGACATCCTCGCCGGCTCCGGCTCGAACGTCGTCGTCGGCAAGGACAACGAGGTCGAGGACAACTCGCAGACCGCGGGCGGCGACCTGATCGCCGACAACGACGCACCGGTGCTCAACGACGTCGACACCAGCGGTGGCAACGGTGGCGGCGCCGACGGCGGCGGCAGCCTGATCGGCATCGGCGGCGGCAACGCGGTCGGCGGCGACGGCGGCAGCGGTGGCGGAATCATCATCACCGACAACGACGTCAACACCGGAACGCAGATCGACGGCGACTTCGGCAGCGACAACGTCGAGGACAACTCGACCAGCACGTCGGTGCAGTCCGAGGTCAACACGTCCACCGAGAGCTCGATCGAGGACAACTCCTCGAGCTACGAGTCGAACATCGGCTCGGGCAACGAGACCGCGATCGGGTCGGGCAACGAGACGAACACCGAGCTGTTCTCGGGCAACACCACCGGGTTCGAGACCAACACCGACATCGCCTCCAACAACGATGTCGCCTCGAACAACGATCTGGACGCGTTCTGATCGACATGACCGCGTGACGCAACTGGCGGGGACCGCAACCGGTCCCCGCCAGTTCGCGCATTAACGTGAGATCGACCGAGTGAGAAGGGCGCCATGACGCAACCGAACGACCCGCGCAAGGTCAAGGTGATCGTCGAACTCATCGACCACACCAGCAGGATCGCCGACTCCTATGAGCGTGGCGACCTGGTCGACCGGCTGGCCCGCGCCAAGGCTCGCATCACCGACCCGCAGATCCGGGTGGTGATCGCCGGTCAGCTCAAGCAGGGCAAGAGCCTGCTGCTCAACTCGCTGCTCAACATGCCGGTGGCGCGGGTGGGCGACGACGAGTCCACTGTGCTGGCCACCGTCGTGTCCTACGGCGAGCAGGCCTCCGCGCGCCTGGTGGTCGCCAACCCCGACGGCGAAGAGCCCGAACTGGTCGAGATCCCGCCCGCGGACCTGCGCAACGACCTGCGCCGCGCGCCACAGGCCGGCGGCCGCGAGGTGCTGCGCGTCGAGGTGACCGCCCCGAGCCCACTCCTCAAGGGCGGGTTGGCGTTCATCGACACCCCCGGGGTCGGCGGCTACGGCCAGCCGCACCTGTCGGCGACGCTGGGGTTGCTGCCCGACGCCGACGCGATGCTGATGGTCAGCGACACCAGCCAGGAGTTCACCGAACCGGAGATGACGTTCATCCGGCAGGCCGTCGAGATCTGCCCGGTGGCCGTGATCGTGGCGTCCAAGACCGACCTCTACCCGCACTGGCGGCAGATCGTCGACGCCAACTCCGTGCACCTGCGGCGCGCGGGCATCTCGACGCCGATGATCCCCGCGTCGGCGCAGCTGCGCAGCCACGCCATCCAGCTCAACGACAAGGAACTCAACGAGGAGTCCAACTTCCCGGCGATCGTGAAATTCCTGTCCGACCGTGTGCTCAGCCGCGAGAGCGACCGGGTGCGCGACCATGTGGTGAGCGAGATCCGCGCCGCCGCCGAGCATCTGGCGATGGGGTTGGACGCCGAGCTGTCGGCGTTCAACGATCCGCAGGCCCGCGACCGGCTGACCGAGGAGCTGGAACGGCGCAAGCAGGAGGCCCAGGATGCGCTGCAGCAGACCGCGCTGTGGCAGCAGGTGCTCAACGACGGCATCAACGACCTGACCGCGGACGTCGACCACGACCTGAGGGGCCGGTTCCGCAACATCGTGGCGTACACCGAGTCGGTGATCGACTCCTGCGACCCGAGCGTGCAGTGGGCGGAGATCGGGGCCGAACTGGAGAACGCCGTCGCCACCGCGGTCGGCGACAACTTCGTGTGGGCCTACCAGCGATCCGAGGCACTCGCCGCCGAGGTGGCCAGGACGTTCATGGAAGCCGGTCTGGACGCGGTCAAGATGCCGACCATCGACGCCCGCGACATGGGCGCCGGCTTCGGCGAATTCAAATCGCTGGCGTCCTTGGAGGCCAAACCGATCCGCGTCGGCGACCGCGTGGTCTCCGGCCTGCGGGGATCTTTCGGCGGTGTGCTGATGTTCGGCATGCTCACCTCCTTCGCCGGCCTCGGCATGCTCAACCCGCTGTCGTTGGGCGCCGGCGCGCTGATCGGCCGTAAGGCCTACAAGGAGGAGATGGAGAACCGGATGCTCCGGATCCGCAACGACGCCAAGATCAACATGCGCAAATTCGTCGACGACGTTTCGTTCGTCGTCGGCAAGGAATCGCGTGACCGGCTCAAGGGGATCCAGCGCCAGCTGCGCGACCACTACCGCGAGATCGCCAACCAGACCACCCGGTCGCTCAACGAGTCACTGCAGGCCACGCTCGCCGCCGCCAAGATGGAGGAGACCGAGCGCAACGCCCGCGTCAAGGAGCTCGAACGCCGGCGCAACATCCTGCGGCAGGTGCTCGACCACTGCGAGAAGCTGAGCGTCGGCGCCCCGGCCGAGCCGGCCGGGATGCGCAGCAACTCCTAGTCGACACAGCCGTAGGACGCGCGCCTGCACTGCGCGGCGGCCGGGTGCCTAAGCTGGACAGCCGACATGAGCACGAGCGATCAGGTGCGGACGATCCTGGGCGGCACCATCAGTGCCTACCGGGCCGATCCGGCGTACCGCGACCGTCCCGACGTGCACAACGAACTCGACCGGATCGGTCGCAGGCTCAACCAGCCGATCCGCATCGCCCTGGCAGGGACGTTGAAGGCCGGCAAATCCACGCTGGTCAACGCGCTGGTAGGGGAGGACATCGCACCCACCGACGCCACCGAGGCCACCCGGATCGTCACCTGGTTCCGGCACGGGCCCACTCCGAAGGTGACCGCGAACCATCGCGGCGGCCGGCGTTCGAACGTGCCGATCGGCCGCGGCGCGCAGGGCTCCCCGGACCACCGGGGCCTGACGTTCGACTTCGCCCGCCTCGACCCCGAGGACGTGGTGGACCTCGACGTCGAATGGCCGGCCGCCGAACTGATCGACACCACGATCATCGACACCCCTGGGACGTCGTCGTTGTCGCGCGACGTCTCGCAGCGCACCCTGCGGCTGCTGGTGCCCGACGACGGCGTGCCGCGGGTCGACGCCGTGGTGTTCCTGCTTCGCACGCTGAACGCCGCCGACATCGCGCTGCTCAAGCAGATCGGCGAGCTGGTGGGGGGCTCCTCGGGCGCGCTCGGCGTGATCGGGGTGGCGTCGCGGGCCGACGAGATCGGCGCGGGCCGCATCGACGCGATGATGTCGGCCAAGGACGTCGCCAGTCGGTTCACCGCCGAGATGGACAAGACCGGCATCTGCCAGGCGGTGGTGCCGGTGTCGGGGCTGCTCGCACTGACCGCGCGGACCCTGCGGCAGAGCGAGTTCGTGGCGCTGGAGAAGCTGGCCGGGGTCGACGCGGCCGAGCTGGCCAAGGCGATGCTGTCGGTGGACCGTTTCGTGCGCGAGGACTCCTCGCTGCCGGTCGACGCCGCCACCCGCGCGGCGTTGCTGAACCGGTTCGGGATGTTCGGGGTGCGGATCTCGATCGCGGTGCTGCGGGCCGGTGTCACCGACTCGGTGGCGCTGGCCGACGAACTGCTCGAGCGCAGCGGTCTCGTCGCGTTGCGCGACGTCATCGACCAGCAGTTCGCCCAGCGTTCCGACCTGCTCAAGGCGCACACCGCGCTGCTGTCACTGCGCCGGTTCGTCGAGCAGCACCCGATCTACGCGACGCCCTACATCGTCGCCGACATCGACCCGCTGCTCGCCGACACCCACGCCTTCGAGGAACTCCGGCTGCTCAGCCAACTACGTTCGCGGCCAACCACGTTGAACGAGGACGAGATCGTATCGCTGCGGCGCATCATCGGCGGGTCGGGCACCGACGCCGCGAGCAGGCTGGGCCTGCAGCCCGACGCCCCCTACGACGGGCCGAGGGCCGCGTTCGCCGCTGCCCAGCGCTGGCGCCGCCGCGCCGATCACCCCCTCAACGACCCCTTCACCACCAGGGCCTGCCGGGCCGCTGTGCGCAGTGCGGAGGCCATGGTCGCGGAGTTCGCCGCCCGCGGCCGCTGAGCCGCTGAAATCGGTCGCCGAACCGCCTAACGAATCGCGGCCCTGCGGCGACATACAGGTATGCGCAGCTTGCTGGGATTGTCAGTCGGCGTCACGAACCTGGTCGCCGTGCCGCTGACCGGGCCCGCCGACCGCCCCGCCGTCCGCCGTTCGGTGCTGACCCTGTTCGGGCACCGACCGCCTGAGGTGGGCCTGCCGGGTGAGAACGCTGCGCTCGACGAACGGGGCCTGGTGCTGTCGGCGTTCGTGGAGCGCGTCGGCGATCCCGTTCCCATCGTCGCCCCCGACGGATCCACCCACCGCGGTGAGGACCTGACCGTGACAGCGCTGACGGCGCTCACGCGGTCGGCGGGCCGGGCCGACGTCACCGGCCTGGCGGTCCCCGCATACTGGCCGGCCACCGCGGTGGACGCCGTGCAGGCCCGGATGCCGCACGCCATCGTGGTGTCCGACGCCGTCGCGGCGCTGACGGCGCTGCAGTCGCGGCCCGGCCTGCCCGCCC
>NZ_JAUMSQ010000368.1:0-664 GCF_030519285.1 Mycolicibacterium arseniciresistens | reverse complement strand
GGCGGTCCCCGCATACTGGCCGGCCACCGCGGTGGACGCCGTGCAGGCCCGGATGCCGCACGCCATCGTGGTGTCCGACGCCGTCGCGGCGCTGACGGCGCTGCAGTCGCGGCCCGGCCTGCCCGCCCGGGGCCTGGTGCTGCTGTGCGACGTCGGCGCCACCGGCACGACCCTGACACTGGCCGATGCCGGCGCGGGCTTCGCGCCCGTCGGCAGCAGCGTCCGCTGCGACGATTTCGGCGGCGACGCCATCGACCGGGCGGTGCTGACGCACGTGCTCGCCGACATCGACGCCGAGGAGTCCGGCACGTCGGCGGTCGCCTCACTGACCGCGCTGCGCGACGAGTGCCGGCTGGCCAAGGAGCGGCTGTCCTTCGACACCGCGACGGGTCTGACCGGTCCGCACGCGGCGCTGCGGCTGACCCGTGCGGAGGTCGAGTCGCTGATGCGCGAACCGGTCGACCACCTGATGGCCGCCGTGTTCGACCTGCTGCAGCGCAACCGGGTGGCGCCGGCGCAACTGGCCGCTGTCGCGACGGTCGGCGGCGGCGCCCGGATACCGCTTGTGACGCAACGACTCTCCGAGGGACTGCGGCTGCCGGTGACGACGATGCCGCGCCCCGAACTGGCCGCGGCGATCGGGGCCGCGTTGGTGGCCCGTCGC
>NZ_JAUMSQ010000367.1:0-7386 GCF_030519285.1 Mycolicibacterium arseniciresistens | reverse complement strand
CCAGTGCCCGAGGCCGTCGAGGACCTCGGTGCGCGCCCCGGCCCGATGCCGCCGGGCCGTCGTGCTCGTCATCAGTGCAAGGAAAATCAGCGTCTGATCCACATCGTTTGACGCAAATGTCAATTGCGCCGACGTCAGCTGTTAGGCGACCTATCCTATGGCGATCCAGACGTTGAGTCGTCAAGAACAGGCGGTGCTGAGATGACAGCGGGCGTGACGTGTGGCTCATGCGGAACAGAGCTGCGCGCGACCGCGAAGTTCTGCGACAACTGCGGAACAGCGACTGCCAACTCGGCCCAGACAGCGAAGTACAAGCAGGTCACTGTGTTGTTTGCCGACGTCGTGCAATCCATGGACATGGCGGCTCGCATCGACATCGAGCGGTTACGCGAGATCATGATCGAACTGGTCACAAGGCTGGCTGCGGTCATCCGACGCTATGGCGGAACCGTCGAGTACAACGGCGACGGGGTGATGGCGTTGTTCGGCGCGCCGGCTGCTCTCGAGGACCACGCTTCTCGGGCGTGCCTTGCCGGACTCGCCGTCCAGCAGGAGGCGGGCAGGCTGGCAGCGGAGGTGCAGCGCCGCGACGGCGTGGCGCTGCAGCTGCGCGTCGGACTGAACTCGGGTCGGGTGATCGCCGGCGAGCTCGGTTCCGGCTCGCTTGGCTATGCAGCGACGGGCGAGACAGTCGGGTTCGCGCAGCGGATGGAAGCGGCGGCGCCCCCGGGGGGCGTGATGCTCTCGGAGTCCACGGCGTTACTGGTGGAGCACACCGCACGTCTGGCGGAACCGGAGTTCGTGCACATCAAGGGAGTCGAGGAACCCGCCCCCTCCCGCCGCCTACTGGCGATCGCATCGCCCGACGGCGTCGTAGGGCGCGCAGAAGCCGGACTGGTGGGCCGGCGCTGGGAGATGGCAGCGCTCGATGCCATCGTCGACCGTGCCATCGGCGGCCGCGGCGCCATCGTGAATGTGGTTGGGCCGCCCGGAATCGGCAAGAGTCGGGTCGCCCGAGAGGCCGCGGCGGTAGCGGCAGAGCGAGGGTTCGAGGTTTTCTGGACCTTCTGCGAATCCCATGCCCGCGACGTCCCGTTCTCCGCGGTGACCCGATTACTTCGTGCGGGCAGTGGCATCACCGATCTCGACGACGCTGACGCACGCGTGCGATTGCGCGATTTCGTGCCGCCGGACGCCGACCCACAGGACCTACGCCTGCTCGACGACCTTCTCGGCATCGCCGACCCAGAACTGCCACTGCCGCAGGTCGATCCCGATGCACGACGGCGGCGACTGACTGCGCTGATCAACTCGGCAACGATGGCTCGCACCGAACCTGCGCTCTTCATCATCGAGGACGCGCACTGGATCGACGCCGTCAGCGAGTCACTGTTGGCGGAGTTCCTCACCGTCGTGGTCCGCACGCCCACGGTGGTGTTGATCACGGCGCGTCCCGAATACGGCGGAACGTTGGCACGGGTGCGCGGCGGACAAGCCATAGCGCTTGCGCCTTTGAGTGATGCGGATATCGCATCGTTGATCGATGAACTACTGGGGTCGGATCTTTCGGTCGGACAACTCGCATCGCTGATCGTTGACAGGGCGGACGGAAATCCGTTCTTCGCCGAGGAAATGGTGCGCGAACTCGTACAGCGGGGTGTGCTCACGGGCGATCATGGTGGCTACCGCTGCGGCACGAACGTTGCCGAGATAAGCGTGCCCGCCACGGTGCAGGCCGCCATCGAAGCTCGCATCGACCGCCTGAGTGGACCGGCTCGACGGACAGTGGATGCGGCGTCGGTGATCGGGGCACGCTTCGGCGCGGAGTTGATCAGTGCACTGGGCGTCGATCCGGTGATCGATGATCTGCTGTCCGCTGAGCTGATCGATCAGGTGCGATTCACACCGCACGCCGAGTATGCGTTCCGGCACCCTCTGATCCGCGCGGTGGCCTACGAGTCCCAACTGAAATCTGACCGCGCCGAATGGCATCGCCTCCTCGCAGCCGCGATTCAAGAACGAGCTCCGGAATACGTTGAAGAGAATTC
Organism: Mycolicibacterium arseniciresistens; assembly: GCF_030519285.1. Classification (NCBI taxonomy): domain Bacteria; kingdom Bacillati; phylum Actinomycetota; class Actinomycetes; order Mycobacteriales; family Mycobacteriaceae; genus Mycobacterium; species Mycolicibacterium arseniciresistens. The sequence continues at coordinate 5,338 of NZ_JAUMSQ010000367.1, read as the reverse complement.
GGCGTTGATCGCCGAACACCTGCGGGCCGCAGGCGATCTGCCGGCCTCCTACGCCTGGCATATGCGCGCAGGTGGGTGGTCCATGAACCGCGACCTCGATTCCGCCCGCCTCAGCTGGGAGCGAGCCCGCCAGATCGCCGACGAACTGCCCGACGACCTTCCCGGTCACCTCCAGATGCGCATCGCGCCCCGCACGATGCTGTGCGCCACCTCATGGCGCGAGGTCGAATCGAGCCGACACCAATTCGCGGACCTCAAGATGCTTTGCGCGGCTGCAGGAGACAAGCTCTCGGTGGCCATCGGGATGACCGCCCTGGCGAGTGAACTTCTCTATGCCGGACGTTCCGCGGAGGGCGCAGTGTTGGCAAGGGAGCAACTGACGCTGCTGGATTCGATCGGCGATCCCGCCCCGGCCATGGCGCTGGCGTACGTGCCTTTCTGCATCTGCTTCGATTGCGGCGAATTCGCCGAGATCCTCGACCGATCGCAGATCATCGTCGATGCCGCAGCCGGTGATCCCGTCATGGGTGCCTCCTTCGGCATCGGCTCCCCGCTGGCGGTGGCATTGGCATGGCGCTCGACTGCACGGCTCGCGCTCGGCATTCCCGGTTGGCGTGCAGACCTGGACGATGCCGTCGCGATCGCCCGAGATGTCGATGCCACCACTTTCGCCGCGGTTGTCACCTGGTCCAATTCAGCGATCCATTACGGGATGATCAGCGTCGACGACTCCGCACTCACGGTCATGGAGGACGCTCTCGAGAGCGCCCGGGCACACAGCAACGAAACCATCGTCGGAGTCGCCATGTATTCGCTCGCAGGAGCGCTGCTGCGGTGCGACGATGATGAGGAACGTCAACGCGGCGTGGAGCTCATGAAGAAGACGCGTGACCTATGTGAACGCGAACGTGCCTTATTTCTGGTTCCCGTCGCCGACGCCTGGATCGCGCGCGAGAACGCACGACGTGGCGACCGCGATGCCGCCATCTTGGTACTACGGGCGTCATCCGACGAGCTCTACCTGGCGGGACGACCCGCGTACGGGGCGTTGTGCACCGAGTTTCTCGTGCAAACACTGCTCGAGCGCGGCGCCACTGATGACCTCGATGAAGCGCGATCATTGATCGATCGCTTGGAGACAACCCGGCCAGACCGGAATTGGGTGATACGCGATGCCATCGCATTGCGGCTGCGCGCACTGCTCGCTGATGCCCGCGGTGACCAGGTCGCCTTCCGCGATTCGGTGAACCGTTACCGCGCAATCGCCCGGTCCCTTGGCTGCGAGGAGGAACATGCCGACTCAGCCCAATCCATCGTCAGCGGAGGAACGTAGACGAAGCCTGTTGTCGTCGGGTGGGTCAGTCGATACCGGGCGATGGCGGAGTCGTTCGGCTACGAAGGACACCTGGCTTGGGCCGAGGCGATGAAACCGGAGTCGGCCCCGACTGTGGTGACTCGTCCAGCGACTGCTGAATACCTGCGGTCAGAACCGGGCGTGGACTGCATTCGACGAATGCGGGATAGCCGCGTTGGTATGACCACCGAACCGCCTGCTCGAACAACACCGGTTGGCGCAGATTGGCGAACCAGTAGTCACCGTCGAGTATCGATGTATCCAGCACTGCCCCCGTGACCGAGGATATGAAAGGGATGTCACCCGTTCGCGGCTGCAGATCCGACAACGACTTGCGAAGTGCGGGTCGCAACTCATCGATGTGAGCGGACTGGGAGGCATAGTCGACGGGGATCCTTTCGGCTGCCACTTCGTCTTGTCCCAGTAGCGTGATGAGCTCGTCTATCGCGGCGACTGGCCCGGTCACGACCGTCGACGCCGGACCGTTCTGCGCGGCAACGGTAATCGGTTCACCTCGCCGTTCGATGAGCGACAGCACGCGTTCGACGTGCCACGGGATCGAGACCATGCCGCCTGTGCCGGCAATCGAACTGATCGCGATGGCGCGCTGGGCCACTACCCTTGCCGCGTCGTTCAACGTCAGGCCACCTGCGATGTAGGCAGCGGCGACCTCACCGTGTGAGTGGCCGAGGACGGCGTCGGGATGGATTCCCAGTTCCCTCCACTGGGCGGCAAGTGACGCCATCACGGCGAACGATACGGGCAGCGACAGATCGATCCGATCGAACGGTCGCAGCCCCACGTTGCCGTGGACCACCTCGAGCAGCGACCAGTCGAAGAATTCGGCGAACGCGATGTCGCATGAACGCATCTCGCTGGCGAAAGCCGGTGCCCACTGCAGCAGTTCGATCGCCATGTCCGTCCACCGCGAACCGTGACCGGGAAAGACGAAGACGGTTTTTCCGACGACGGCATCGGCGGCAACAGCTCGGTGGCTGAACAGCGCCGAGAATATCCATGGCGCCAATGCCACGTCGGCCATGCTCGCTCCATTCTGCTTGGACAGAGAGCGGCTCCGGACCCCGCGAACCGGAGTCGTTCTCATGGATGCGACTGATTGATCGTGGCTGCCTGACTGCCCGACACGCGCAGTAGCGCGGTACTGCAATCTCGGCGGGGCCAACCGGTGTTACCGCGCGCCCCGGCGACGAGGCATCAGCGCAGCGAGTTCGTCGCGGCTGCCTGTTCCCGTCTTCGCCATGGCCCGGTAAACGTAGCTCTCGACCGTACGCACCGACAGCGTCAGCCGCTCGGCAATGCCCCGGTTGGACAGTCCCTCGCCGATCAGCATCACGATCTCCGTTTCGCGGTCGGTGAATGGAAGCGCCTCGGACGCCTGCCGAAGCGCAGGGGTGGCCGCACCGCACTCCGCGGCCAGGCTGTCGGCACGCGTCGAGCAACTCAGCGCAGAGCCACGCTTGTCCCGGCGGCGGTATGCGATGGCGGCGTGCGCAGCCGTGTCGACGGCGGCAATCAAATCACCGATGAACTCGAATTCGTCGGACAAGGATGCCAACTCGACACCGTCACCTTCACGGAGAGCGGCGGCGAACCGTCTGGCAAGGCCCGCACGAGACCCCTCGACGATCGACTCCAGCTCGCGCAGCCTCGGCTCGCCTGTGGCGTCACCGAACTGTGCGGCGGTCTGCAGACACATCACTTCCTCGGCGAACCGGCCTGCAACCCGGGATTTCTCGGCCGCCCTCGATACGATCGCGATCGCCTCGCTCACGGCCCCTTGACTCGCGGCGAGCCACGCATTGGCAAGCCCGCGTTCGAAGTCGAGCTGGCGGAACCGGCGCTGCACTTCATCGAGCGCGCTGAGCTCGGTCTGCGCCTGCTCGCTCAAGCCACGCATGGCCAGTGCGCACACGTGGGCGACCCGGTAGCTGAACCCCCACCCGCCCGCGTGCGACGCCGACAGCCCCTGGGCGGCCCGCCCCAGCAGCCTGGTTGCGGTCTGCAGGTCACCTGCGCCGAGGGCGGCCCGCCCCGCGACAGCCGCGCCGAGAAGCCCCGCCGCCCCCGGGAGGTCGTCGGCCTGGGCGCGGATGCGGTCGGCCACCTCGCGCGCGTCGGCGATCCGGCCTGCCAGCATCAGTGCGCCGACGTGCGCGTCGGCGATGTTGAACCTCATGTGCGGGGCGTCGAGAGTGCGGGTGGCAACGTCGTATCCGGCTTCCGCGAAGTCGACAGCGTCGGACGTGCGGCCCGCATCCGCGGCGATCTGCGCAAGCGCCCACGCGACCTCCGCGCCGACGACGGGGATATCCGCGAAGGCAAGGCCTTCCGAGACCTGCACCGCATTTTTCGGCTGGTCCATCGCGAACCAGTAGACCGTCAGGAAGGCGTCGACATAGGTGCGGTCGTCCGCCGGCGCGGTGCGCGCCGCCTCGTCGATGATCGCTTTCGCCCGCTCCGCATCACCGAGCGCCCACAGCAGATTGCTCGACCGCAGGAACGCACACCTGGCCCGCTGTTCCTCGGAGAGCTCTTCGGTGCGAATGCCTGCGAAGACGGCCTCCGACTCCTGCCCGCGGCCCAGCCACGACAACGCGTGCGCCCGGATCAGGCTCGGCTCGGGTCCGCCGCCGGCCCTGACAGCCGCATGCGCCAATCGGTCGGCCAGCGCCAGATCGGCCAGCCATACAGCGCCGTGAGCCGCCCGTGACAGCAGATCGGCGTCGGGTACGAGGTCGGAGTCGATGCTCAGCGCCGCGCGGCGCACGACGACGCGGATGTCGTCGCCGTCATCGGAGGCCGCGAGTTCAACGGCGACAAGCCCGCGCAGGCGTCGTAACCGGGTCGGCGCCGCCCGCCCCCGGCGAACCTCCCCGTACAGCGGGTGCGCGATCCGCACCTCGACTCCACCGCCGGCGCCCTCAAGGGTGATGAGGCCCTTGACGTCGGCCTCCTCGACGGCGCCGACCTCGGTGATCCGCGACAAGGTCGACAGTTCGATCGGCTCGCCGACCGCCAGCAGGTCGATGACGTCGCCGACGGCCGACGGCAGGTCACCGATGCGTGATTCGATCAGTTCGGCCAGCCCTGGAGGCAACCGCGGGTCGCCGGTCCAGCACCACGTGTCCTGCTCGAGGGCGAGGCGTCCGTCGGCGATCTCCTGCTCGACAATGTTCTGTAGGTAAAGCGCGTTGCCCTGCGTGAGTTTCCACAGCCGCGACGCGGCGTCGGGCGCCACTGCTCCGCCCAACGCGGCGCGCAGCAGCGTCTCGGTCTCCTCAGGAGACAGGGCCTGCACGTCGAGCCGGTCGAATGCGCCCACATTCGAGATCTCCTGCAGCGCAATTGGAACCGGCGCGCTGTCGCGGACGGTCAGTATCACTTTGGCCGCGCTGCGCGCGACGATCTGATGCACAACGAACGTCGACAGATCGTCGAGCAGATGAGCGTCGTCGACGGCGATGACCACGTCGGCACCCGGGGGTGCAGCGGTCAGCGATTCGACGACGCCACGCACCAACGCAACGGTGTCGGCGGCACCCAACGGCGCCCACGCCGTGAACGCGCCGAGGGGAATCGACCGAGCCGACGAGGCGCCGACGGTCCAGCGGCTTTCACAGCCGCGCGATGCGGCGATGGTCAACGCATCCCGCGCGATCCGGCTCTTGCCGACGCCCGCGGCGCCGCAGATCAGGATTCCGCCGACGTCGGGCGCTGAAATGGCGGCCGCGACGGCCTGCATCTCGGCCGAGCGGCCAATTAACGGCCACGACAAATGCATCCAATGAGCCTAAGAGACCGCTGGCGCCAGCGCCCGATTTTGACCTTCAGCACCCACTTGCGCAGACCTTCGGTGGCCGGCAATTGCAAACCCGTGCAGCGCCGGGTCGCGGTTCGGGCGACCGTGTCAGTCGAGCTCGTCCCAGAAGCCGGTGAGGGCGGCCGCCCCGCGGGCCGGATCCT
>NZ_JAUMSQ010000366.1:0-3595 GCF_030519285.1 Mycolicibacterium arseniciresistens | reverse complement strand
GGACCTGCCGGAGTCCGACCCGTCGATCGGCTTCAACTACCTCGGTCGACTCGGCGCGCCGGCGCAGGCGGCCGATTCCGGCGAGGCGTGGCGGATCGGCCCGGACGGCGTCTCGCTGACCGGAGCCACGGCGGCGGTGCCGATTCCGCTGATGCACTCCGTGGAGCTCAACGCCGGCACCATCGACACCGACGCCGGCCCGCACCTGCACGCCAACTGGACGTGGGCGCCCTCGGCGCTGGATCGCGATCAGGTCGGCCGGTTGAGCCGGTTGTGGTTCGACGCCCTGGCCGGCATCTGCGCGCACGTGCGCCGCGGCGGCGGCGGGCTGACCCCGTCGGACATCGTCCCGGCCCGGCTGGATCAGCACCAGATCGACGTGCTCGACCAGCAATACGACCTCGTCGATGTCCTGCCGTTGACCCCGCTGCAGCAGGGGCTGCTCTTCCATGCCAGCACCGAGCAGGCGAGCGCCGATGTGTACGCGGTGCAGCTGGAGATCGCGTTCAGCGGTGCCCTCGACGCCCAACGGCTCCGCGCAGCGGTGGACACCGTCGTGCAGCGTCATCCGAATCTGGCAGCCCGTTTCCACGTGCAGTTCGACCAGCCGGTTCAGATCATCCCCGCCGATCCCGTCGCGGCCTGGCGATATGACGACCTCGTCTCCGCTGAGCAGATCGACCGGGTGTCCGTCGACGAGCGTATCGCGGTCTGTGACCTGTTCGGCCAGTCCGCTTTCCGCGCCGCGCTGATCCGCACGGGACACGACGAACACCGGTTCGTCCTGACCTTCCATCACATCGTCATGGACGGCTGGTCGCTGCCGATCCTGCTGAGCGAGATCTTCGCCGGCTACTACGGGCAGCCGTTGCCCGCGCCTGCGCCGTACCGCAGCTTCGTCTCCTGGTTGGCCGACCGGGACGTCCAGGCCGCAGAGGACGCCTGGCGTGTGGTGCTGGCCGGCTTCGACACCCCCACACTGGTCGGCCGGCCGAACAGGTCCGGCCGCCAGGGCGTGATGTCGTCGGTGTTGCCCGAGGAGATCACGCGAGCGCTGAGCGAGTTGGCGCGCTCACACCACACCACCGTCAACACCGTGCTGCAGGCCGGGTGGGCGCAGCTGCTGACATGGCTGACCGGCGCGCATGACGTGGCCTTCGGAGCCGTGGTCTCGGGCAGGTCGGCCGAGGTCCCCGGTGCGGAAGCCATGGTGGGACTGTTGATCAACACGGTTCCGGTGCGGGCCACCATCACGGCGGCCACCACCACCACCGACCTGCTCGACCAGTTGCAGCGCGTCAACAACGCCACCTTGGAGCACCAGCACCTGGCGCTCAGCGAAATCCACCGCATCACCGGTCAGGACCAACTGTTCGACACCGTCTTCGTCTACGAGAACTACCCGGTCGACACCGCCTCGCTGTCCGGCATCGACGGGTTGACCATCACCGAGGTCATCGGCCACGAGTCGACCCACTACCCCCTGACGATGGCGGCCCGGCCCGGCGACGAGATGGGACTTCGCGTCGAGTACGACCAAGACCTCTTCGACGCGGACGCGATCCGTACCTTGATCGCGCGGCTGCAGCGGGTGTTGGTGGCGATGGCCGCCGACCCCGGCCGGTCGCTGTCGGCGGTGGATGTGCTCGACGAGGGTGAGCACGCACGGCTGGACGCGATCGGCAATCGCGCGGCGCTGACCCGGCCGGCCATCGCGCCGGTGTCGATTCCGGCGGCGTTCGCCGAATGGGTGGCCCGCACGCCGGATGCCGTGGCGGTGACCTTCGAGGGCAGGCCGACGTCGTATCGCGAGCTCGACGAGGCGGCGAATCGGTTGGCACACAGGCTGGCCGGTCACGGCGCTCGCCCGGGGGCGTGTGTGGCGCTGCTGTTCACCCGTTCGACGCAGGCCGTGGTGGCGATGCTGGCGGTGCTGAAAACCGGTGCGGCGTACCTGCCGATCGACCCGGCGTCGCCGGCGGATCGCATCGACTTCATGATGCGCGATGCCGGACCTGCGGCCGCGGTCACCACCGCGGCTCTGCGCTCGCGGTTGGGCGGGTGCGACGTCCCGGTCGTCGACGTCGACGCCGCGGACACCGATGGCGGCCAACCCGTCGAGGCGCCTTCGGCGCCGGCGCCCGATGACATCGCTTACCTCATCTACACCTCGGGCACCACCGGTGTGCCCAAGGGGGTGGCCATCACCCACCACAACCTGACTCAGCTGCTGAGGTCACTGGACGCCGGTGCGCCGGCCGAACGAGTGTGGGCACAGTGGCATTCGCTGGCCTTCGACGCCTCGGTGGAGGAGATCTGGGGTGCGCTGCTGAGTGGCGACCGGCTGGTGGTGGTGCCCGAGTCGGTGGCCGTTTCCCCGGAGGACGTCCACGCCCTGCTCGTCGCCGAGCAGGTCAGCTTCCTGAGCCAAACCCCCTCGGCGGCGCAGACACTGGCGCCGGAGGGTCTGGAATCGATGGCGTTGCTGGTCGCCGGCGAAGCGTGCCCGGCGGAGGTGGTGGATCGGTGGGCGCCGGGGCGGGTGATGGTCAATGCCTATGGCCCCACAGAGACCACGGTGTGCGCGTCGAGGACTGCGCCGCTGGCGGCGGGGTCGGGCGTGCCGCCGATCGGTGCGCCGGTGCCTTCCGCGGCGTTGTTCGTGCTGGACGGCTGGTTGCGGCCGGTGCCGGCGGGGCTGGTCGGCGAGCTGTATGTGGCCGGCGCCGGGGTGGGCGTCGGGTACTGGCGCCGCGCCGGATTGACCGCGTCGCGGTTCCTTGCCTGTCCCTTCGGCGGGCCCGGGTCGCGGATGTATCGCACCGGGGATCTGGTGCGGTGGGGCGCCGACGGGCAGTTGCAGTATCTCGGGCGCGCCGACGAACAGGTGAAGATCCGCGGCTACCGCATCGAACTCGGCGAGGTGCGCGCGGCGCTGGGACGGCTCGACGGGGTCGCCCAGGCGGCGGTGATCGCCCGCGAGGACCGTCCCGGCGACAAGCGCCTGGTCGGCTACATCACCGAGACATCGAGCGGCGCGATCGACTCCGCCCGAGCACGGACCGCGTTGGCCGATCGGTTGCCGCCGTACATGATTCCCACCGCGGTGGTGGTCCTGGACACTCTGCCGCTGACTCCCAACGGCAAGCTGGACACCCGGGCGCTGCCGGCACCCGAATACAGCGGTGGCGATCACTACCGTGCCCCCGCCGACGCGGTCGAGGAGATCCTGGCAGGGGTCTACGCGCAGGTGCTGGGTGTCGAGCGGGTCGGGGTCGACGACTCGTTCTTCGACCTCGGCGGTGATTCGTTGTCGGCGATGCGGGTGGTCGCGGCCATCAACACACTGCTGGACGCCGGCCTCGCGGTGCGGGCGGTGTTCGACGCGCCGACCGTCGCCCTGTTGGCGCCACATGTCGGTGCGAACGTCGGGAAGCGTGAGCCGTTGGTGGTGGCGGAGCGGCCGTCGGTGGTGCCGTTGTCGTTCGCCCAGCAGCGGTTGTGGTTCCTCGACCAGTTGCACGGACCCTCGCCGGTGTACAACATGGCGGCGGCATTGCGGTTGAGCGGGCCGCTGGATGGCTTGGCGCTGGGA
>NZ_JAUMSQ010000365.1:0-3854 GCF_030519285.1 Mycolicibacterium arseniciresistens | reverse complement strand
GTTGCACGGACCCTCGCCGGTGTACAACATGGCGGCGGCATTGCGGTTGAGCGGGCCGCTGGATGGCTTGGCGCTGGGAGCGGCGCTGGCCGATGTGGTTGCGCGCCAGGAGAGCCTGCGCACGCTGTTCGCCGCGCCCGAAGGGGTACCCCAGCAGCTGGTGATGCCGCCCGAGCAGGCCGACTTCGGCTGGCGTGTGGTCGATGCCACCGGCTGGCCGGCGGCCCGGCTCGACGACGCCGTCAGCGCCGCGGTGCGTCACAGCTTCGACCTGGCGTCTCAGATTCCCCTGCGGGCAACGCTTTTCCGTCTCGCCGACGACGAGCACGTACTGGTCACCGTGGTGCACCACATCGCCGCCGACGGCTGGTCGATGTCCCCACTGATGGCTGATCTCGGGACGGCCTACGCCAGCCGGTGCGCCGGACACGCCCCCGACTGGGCGCCGTTGCCGGTGCAGTACGTCGACTACACGCTGTGGCAGCGTGTACAGCTGGGTGAGCTGACAGACCCGGAGAGCCGCATCGCCGCGCAGGTGGGGTACTGGGAGCAGGAACTCGCCGGGCTGCCCGAGCGGCTGGAGTTGCCGACCGATCGGCCGTACCCGGCGGTGCCCGATCAGCGCGGCGCCACGGTGGCGATCGACTGGCCGGCGCAGCTGCAGCAGCAGGTGCGCGATGTCGCCCGCGAACACAACGCCACCAGTTTCATGGTCATCCAGGCCGCGCTGGCGACGCTGCTGGCCAAGGTCAGCGCCAGCAGCGACGTGGCGGTGGGCTTCGCGGTCGCCGGGCGCGGCGACCCCGCGCTGGACGACGTGGTCGGGTTCTTCGCCAACACCCTGGTGCTGAGAACAGATCTGGCCGGCGATCCCACCGTCGCCGAGCTGCTGGCCCAGGTGCGCCGGCGCGGCCGGGCCGCCTACGAGCACCAGGATGTGCCCTTCGAAGTGCTTGTCGACCGGCTGCACCCCACCCGGAGCCTGACCCACCACCCGCTGTTCCAGGTGGCGTTGGCCTGGCAGAACAACGAACCCGCCAGTCCCGCGCTGGGTGACCTGCACGCCACGCCTCTGCTGGTGGACACCCGCACCGCCCGAATGGATCTGACGTTCTCCCTGGCCGAACGTTTCACCGGCGCCGGCCAGGCCGCCGGCTTCGGTGGGGTGGTCGAGTTCCGCACCGACGTGTTCGACGAGAACAGCATTCATTCGCTGATCGAGCGTCTGCAGCGGGTGGTGGCAGCGATGACCGCCGACCCGCAACGGCGGCTCTCGTCGATCGACCTGCTCGGTGAGCCGGAGCGTGCCCGTCTCGCCGAGATCGGCAATCACGCGGCGCTGGCCCACCCGGTAGGCGCATCGGTGTCGATTCCGGCCTTGTTCGCCGAGCACGTCGCCCGCACCCCCGAGGCGGTGGCGATGACCTTCGAGGGCCGGTCGATGACCTACCTCGATGTCGACGAGGCGGCGAACCGGCTGGCGCAGCTGTTGATCGGCCATGGAGCCGGGCCGGGCCACAACGTGGCGCTGCTGCTGGAGCGTTCGGCCGACGCGGTCATCGCGATAATGGCGGTCCTCAAGACGGGCGCGGCTTATCTGCCGATCGACCCGATGGTGCCTGCGGCCCGGATGCAGTTCGTGATCGCCGATGCCGCGCCGGTGGCGGCGATCACCAGCGCGGAATTGCGGTCACGGCTCGACGGAATCGCCGTCGCCGTGGTCGATGTCGCGGATCCGGCGATCGCCGTCCAACCCGGTACGGCGCCGGCGGGGCCCGAACCCGACGACGTCGCGTACCTGATCTACACCTCCGGCACCACCGGCACACCCAAGGGCGTGGCGGTCACCCATCACAGCGTGACCCGGTTGCTGGCATCGCTGGATGCGGGGTTGCCGAATCCCGGGGTGTGGCCGCTGTGCCATTCGTTGGCCTTCGACGTGTCGGTGTGGGAGATCTTCGGGGCGCTGCTGCGCGGGGGACGGCTGGTGGTGATCCCCGAAACGCTGGCGGCTTCGCCGGAGGACTTCCACGAGGTACTGGTTGCCGAGGGCGTGAGCGTGTTGACGCAGACGCCGTCGGCGGTCGCGATGCTGCCGCAGCAGGGTCTGGAGTCGGCGGCGTTGGTGGTCGTGGGCGAGGCCTGTCCGGCCGAGGTGGTGGACCGGTGGGCACCGGGGCGGGTGATGGTCAACGCATACGGCCCCACCGAGACCACGATGTGCGTGGCGATCAGCGCCCCACTCACCACGGAATCCACTGTGGTGCCGATCGGTTCACCCGTTCCCGGCGCCGCGCTTCTCGTGCTGGACCAATGGTTGCGGCCGGTGCCCGAAGGCGTGATCGGTGAGCTCTACGTCGCCGGCGGCGGTCTGGCCCACGGTTATGTGGGTCGGGCCGGGTTGACCGGATCACGCTTCGTGGCATGCCCGTTCGGCAGGCTCGGAACAAGGATGTATCGCACCGGCGACCTGGTGCGGTGGGGCACCGACGGACAGCTGCAGTATCTCGGGCGCGCCGACGAGCAGGTCAAGATCCGCGGCTACCGCATCGAACTCGGCGAGATCCAGGCCGCACTGACCGCGCTGGACGGGATCGCCCAGGCGGCGGTGATCGCGCGCGAAGACCGCCCCGGCGACAAGCGCCTGGTCGGCTACGTCACCGAAGCATCCTCGGCCACCGTCGATCCCGCGCAGGCGCGCGGTGCACTGGCTGATCGACTGCCGCCGTACATGATCCCGGCGGCGATCGTGGTCGTCGACGCCCTGCCGTTGACGGTCAACGGCAAGCTCGACATCCGCGCCCTACCCGCACCCCAGTACACCGCCGGCGAATATCAGGCTCCGGCCGGGGCCGTCGAGGAGATCCTCTCCGGCATCTACGCGGAAGTGCTGGGGCTGGAGCGGGTCGGTGTCGATGACTCGTTCTTCGATCTGGGCGGCGACAGCATCTCCTCGATGCAGGTGGTGGCCCGGGCCCGCGCCGCAGGGCTGGTGTGCAGGCCGCGCGATGTCTTCGTCGAGCAGACGGTGGCCCGGCTGGCGAGGGTGGCGGTGGTGGCCGACGGCGCCGCCGGTGTTGTCGACGAAGGCATCGGACCGGTCCTGGCGACCCCGATCATCCGGTGGCTGGCCGCTGTGCAGGGCCCCGTCGAAGAGTTCAACCAAACTGTGCTGCTGCAGGTTCCGTCAAGGGTCACCGAGTCCGACATGGTGTTGGTGCTGCAGGCGCTGCTGGATCGCCATGCCATGCTGCGGTTGCGCGTCGACGACGACGGCGCCGGCGGCTGGTCGTTGACGGTGCCCGAGGTCGGCGCGGTGGACGCACGCAAATGCCTGCGGACGGCCGAGGTGCTCGACGAGGTGGCGCTCGTCGAGGGGCGATCACGGCTCAACCCGACCGCCGGGGTGATGCTGAGCGCGGTGTGGGCGGTCTCGACGGGTCAGCTGGCGTTGATCATCCACCACCTGGCCATCGACGCGGTGTCGTGGGGAATTCTGCTGCAGGACATCAACATCGCCTGGGCGCAACAGCACAGCGGCCAGCCGACAGCCCTGCCCGAAACCGGGACGTCGTTCGCACGGTGGTCGTCGCTGCTGGCCGAGCACGCCCATTCCCCCGAGGTGGTGGAACAGGCCGCCGCCTGGGAGCGTGTGGCGGCGGTGCCGGCGGCGCTTCCCGCGCCCCGACCCGAGCGGGACACCTACGCCAGTGCGGGGCAGATGTCGGCGTCCTTGGACGCCGACACCACCCGCGTGCTGCTGGGTGAGGTGCCGGATGCATTCCATGCCGGGGTGCACGAGGTTCTGTTGATCGCGTTCGGGCTGGCGGTGGCGGAGTTCGTGGGCGCCGGTG
>NZ_JAUMSQ010000364.1:0-7052 GCF_030519285.1 Mycolicibacterium arseniciresistens | reverse complement strand
ACCGCCGAGCACCAGGATGCGCACCGCGTCCTGGTCAGGCGACGTCGGCGCCGCGGGCGACCTGCGGCCGGGGCGCGCGCATCCGGCGCAGCTGGGAGGCGCGGCTGGCCGCGTAGAACCCGAGCTTCCAGCCCGTCTCGGTGTTGCCTGCGAATTTCTCGTCGGCCAGCCGGTTGACCTTGCGGCCCAGCAGCACGCCGTCGAGCACCATCACCAGCACCAGCCCCATCATCACGTAGGAGACGACCTGCTGGACCGCGGGAGCGGGTATCGAGAGCATGACGAAGATGAGCGCGAGCGCCGCGGGCATGAACAACCCGAGCACGTTGCGGCGGGAGTCGACGACGTCGCGCACGTAGCGGCGCACCGGCCCCTTGTCGCGGGGTAGCAGGTAGGCGTCCTCGCCCGCCATCATCCGCTCGCGCCGCTCGGACATCTGCGAGCGCCGCTGCAGCTTCTCGACCTTGCGTTCCTCGCGGCTGAGCTTGGGGCCGCGCATCTCCTTGCGGCGGCGCCGAGCCTCGGCCGCGGTCAGCGGAGCAGGAGCCACCGGGCCGCGGCGCCTGCCGGCGTCGCGCTTCGGTGTCGGCCTGCCCTTGGGCGCGGTGGTCCTGGGCTGGGTGTCCGAGAGGCCGCCGTCGGCGGGCGGGGTGCCGGCGTCCTCGGAGACCGCAGGGGTGACGTCGGTGTCTTTCTTCCGGCCGAGCAGCTTCACGCCTGCCAGGGTACTTCCTGTCAACGGTGACCCGACGACCTGGGGATAAGTCGGGAATAGCGGCGGAACAAGGTACCGTTGACTGTGTGGACCTCCGTCAGACGGGGCACACCACCACAGACCACGCTCAGGGATGCAAAGGGAGAGCAATGACTGTTCAGGACGAGTCGGCGACCGCCACCGCAACCCACGGTGCGGTATTGACCGATGCCGCGGCCTCCAAGGCGAAGGCGCTGCTCGACCAGGAGGGCCGCGACGATCTGGCGCTGCGCATAGCGGTGCAGCCAGGTGGCTGCGCGGGCCTGCGTTACAACCTGTTCTTCGACGACCGGACCCTCGACGGAGACCTGACCACCGATTTCGGCGGCGTGTCGCTGACGGTGGACCGGATGAGCGCCCCGTACATCCAGGGCGCCACCATCGACTTCGTCGACACCATCGAGAAGCAGGGCTTCACGATCGACAATCCGAACGCCACGGGTTCGTGCGCGTGCGGTGACTCCTTCAACTGACCGGTCCCGACCGGGGTCAGTACTGCCCGCCACTGCGTAACAGGTAGGAGCAGACGAACACGTCGTCGCCGCGTTCGAGCACCTGCGCGACGGCCTGTTCGTCCTCCTCCTGCTGCGATCCGCCGCGCCGCGGCCCGCCCGCGGGCGTCACCCGCATCGTGAACAGCACCTGCGCCTGGTAGTTCGACAGCGGCACGATGGTGTCGATCGAACTCACCTCGGCGCGGTCGAACTGCTTGCGGAACGCGTCGCCGGCCAGGCCGGCCAGCGCTAGGTCACTCCGGCGTTGCTTGATGCCGTCGAACAGCCCGCACAGGGTGTGGCGCGCGACCGTCTCGTCGTCACCGTCGGCGAGCGCATCGAGGTAGTCCTGGATGGCGGCCTGCGCGGTCGCCGGGGTCAGCGCGCCCTGGTCGGCGTCGTCGCCACCCCGGGTGGCCAGCACGACACCAACCACCACCGCGATGACGACCAGCAGGCCGACCGCCGCGGCGAGCACCGCCCGCCACGGCCGCCGCCGCTTCGGGTACTGCACCGGCGGGGGCAGCATGCCGGGATAGGCCGACGGCACATTCTCCGGATACGGCAATGCGGGCGCCTCCTGCTGCGGCTCCGGCCGATACGGATGCTGGTGCTGCTGCGGGTGTGGACCCTGGGGGTGCTGGGGAAAGGATTCCGGGTACTGGTGGGGACCAGCCATGAAAAGAGACGCTCCGGGGTGTGGAATGGGCTTGCCTGTCTACAGTGACCGGGCGGGCACCTGGTACGCAGGTTAGCGCACCTCGGTGCGTGCCAGCCGGGCCGAGCGGCTCGCTAGACTTAGATAGCCAAGTTAACGAATGAAGGGTGACGCTTCGTGACCATTGCGGTGACGGGATCGATCGCGACCGACCATCTGATGCGCTTCCCGGGGAAGTTCGCCGAGCAACTGCTCGCCGAACACCTGCAGAAGGTCTCGCTGAGCTTCCTGGTCGACGACCTGGTCATCCACCGGGGCGGCGTCGCCGGGAACATGGCGTACGCGATGGGCCTGCTGGGCGGTTCGCCGACCCTGGTCGGGGCAGTGGGCAAGGACTTCGACGACTACCGCAACTGGCTGACCTCGCACGGGGTGAACTGCGACAACGTGCTGGTGTCGGAGACCGCGTACACCGCGCGATTCGTCTGCACCACCGACGAGGACATGGCGCAGCTGGCGTCGTTCTACCCCGGCGCCATGTCGGAGTCGAGCAACATCAAGCTCGCCGACGTGGTGGAGAGGGCCGGCAAGCCCGACCTTGTCATCATCGGCGCCAACGACCCGGCGGCGATGTTCCAGCTGACCGAGGAGTGCCGCACGCTGGGACTGGCGTTCGCCGCGGACCCCAGCCAGCAGCTGGCCCGGCTGTCGGGCGACGAGATCCGTGCGCTGATCGACGGGGCGACCTACCTGTTCACCAACGACTACGAGTGGGACCTGCTGCTGCAGAAGTCCGGCTGGTCGGAGGCGGAGGTGATGAAGCAGATCCAGCTGCGCATCACCACGCTGGGGGAGAAGGGCGTCGACATCGTCGGGCGCGACGGCACCTTCATCCACGTCGACGTGGTGCCCGAGACGCACCGCGACGACCCGACCGGCATCGGCGACGCGTTCCGCGCCGGCTTCCTCACCGGGCGGTCCGCCGGCCTGAGCCTGGAGCGGTCGGCGCAGCTGGCTTCGCTGGTGGCCACGCTGGTGCTCGAGGCGCCAGGGCCGCAGGAATGGACGTGGGCCAAGGACGCGGGCATCGCTCGCCTCGCGGACGCCTACGGCGCGGAGGCCGGCGCGGAGATCGCCGAGGCGCTCGGCGCCGACAGAGCCTGAAGAGGCGCTCGGCGCCGACAGAGCCTGAAGAGGCGCTCGGCTAGAGCTGCACCGGGTAGTGCGGCTCACTGATTCGCGGGGTGACGCTGCCCTCGACGAAGATCGCATGCCACAGCATGAAGATCAGCACCGTCCACAGTCGTCGGCTGTGATCCGTTGTGCCGTCGCGGTGTTCGTCGAGCATCCGGCGAACGGCCGCGAGGTCGACGAGGCCGTCGGCCTGTGACGACGCCACCGTCGCATACGCCCAGTCGAGCAGTTCCCCGGCGCGCAGCCAGTGCCGGATCGGCACCGGGAACCCGAGCTTCGGCCGGTTCAGCACGTGCGGCGGGATCACCGATTCCAACGCGCGACGCAGTGCGAACTTCGTGGTCGCCCTGGTGATCTTCTGGTCGAGTGGCAGCCGGGCGGCGACGGCGAACACCTCGGGGTCGAGGAACGGCACCCGCAGTTCGAGCGAGTTGGCCATCGTCATCTTGTCGGCCTTGACCAGGATGTCGCCGCGTAGCCAGGTGAACAGGTCGATGTGCTGCATGCGGGCCACCGGATCCCAGCCGGCCGAGGAGGCGTAGATCGGCGCGGTGACATCGGTGTGGGTCCACTCCGGGCGGAAACCCGGCAGCACGGCGCGGAGTTGTGCGTCGGAGAAGCTGCGGGCGTTGCCGTAGTAGCGCTCCTCGAGGGTGAGAGAACCGCGGTGCAGCAGGCTCTTGCCGCGCATCCCGTCCGGCAGCGGTCGGGAAGCCCGGCCCAGCGACCGTCGTACGGGACGGGGCAGATAGTTGAAAGGCTTGAGTGACAACGGCTCCCGGTAGATGGTGTAACCGCCGAACAACTCGTCGGCACCCTCGCCGGACAGCACCACCTTGACGTGTTTACGCGCCTCGCGCGCGATGAAGAACAGCGGCACGAGCGCCGGATCGGCCACCGGTTCGTCGAGATACCAGACGATCTCGGGCAGCGCCTCGACGAACTCCGCCTGGCTGACCACCTTGGTGACGTGCCGGGCGCCGATCGCCTCGGCCGACGCGACCGCCACGTCGACCTCGGAGAAGCCTTCGCGCTCGAACCCGGTGGTGAAGGTGATCAGCCGGGGGTTGTGGCGCATGGCCAGCGCCGCGATGGCGGTGGAGTCGATACCGCCCGAGAGGAACGCCCCGACGGTCACGTCGGCGCGCATGTGCTTCGCCACCGAATCCTCGAGCACCGCGGTGATCTCGTCGTAGCGGGCCTGCTCACCTCCGGGCCCGGAACCGGCCGCGAACGGCACAGCGGCGAACCGCGGCGTGAAGTACCGCGCCACCTCCGGCGTGCCGCCCGGCCGCAGGCGCAGGTAGCTGCCGGACTCCAGCCGGCGCACCCCGCGGTGCAGCGTCTCGGGCTCGGGCACGTACTGCAGCACGGTGTAGTGCTGGACGGCCCGTTCGTCGAGCGACATGTCGAAGCCCAGCGGCTCGGCGAGCTCGGTCAGGCACTTCTTCTCGCTGGCGACCGCGGTGCCGCCGGGGCCGGTGGCGACGAACAGCGGCTTGATGCCGAACGGGTCGCGGGCGCAGAGCAACTCCCGCTCCACGGTGTCCCACAGCGCGAACGCGAACATGCCGCGCAGCCGGGACAGCGCCGCCGTGCCCCAGTGGTGGTAGGCGGCGATGATGGCCTCGCCGTCCCCGTCGGTGTGGAACTGCGCGCCGTGCTCGGACCGCAGCGCCTCGCGCAACTCCAGGTAGTTGTAGATCTCGCCGTTGAACACCAGCACATAGCGGTCCGGCGACTCGGCGGGACCCCAGCGCAGCGGCTGGTGGCTGTGCGCGATGTCGATGATCGACAGCCGGTTGAACCCCAGCACCACGTCGCGGTCGGACCACGTTCCCGGCTCGTCCGGTCCGCGGTGCCGCATGAGGTGCGATGCCCCCGACACCGCCTCGACCAGTGCGGGGGAGACCTCTTCAGACGGGTCACACAGCAGCGCCAGCAGTCCGCACACCGCGCCAGTATGCGTCATTCCCGAGTCGCTTCGCCTCCCCCGGTGGGCGTGGTCTACGCTGCGTAGTATTCGCCTGGCTTCATCGACTTCTAGGAGGCGCCGACGTGACACCTCGCAGGCCGAAGGTGGTGGCACGGACAGCGGCTTTGGCATTGATCCTGGGTGCGACATCGCTGATGCTGACCGGTTGCAGCTGGTCTGAGGTGCTCGGTCTGGGCTGGCCGAACGGCATCACTCCCGAGGCTCAACTCAACCGTGAGCTGTGGATCGGTTCGGTGATCGCCTCGCTGGTCGTCGGTGTCATCGTGTGGGCCCTGATCTTCTGGGCCAGCGCCTTCCACCGCAAGAAGGACACCGACACCGAACTGCCCCGCCAGTTCGGCTACAACATGCCGCTGGAACTGGTGCTGACCGTGGTGCCGTTCCTCATCATCTCGGTGCTGTTCTACTTCACCGTGGTCGTCCAGGAGCGGATGTTGCACGAGGAACCCAACCCCGAGGTCGTCATCGACGTCACCGCCTTCCAGTGGAACTGGAAGTTCGGCTACCAGAAGGTGGCCTTCACCGACGGCTCCTTCACCTATGACGGCGCGGACCCCGCGCGCAAAGAGGCCATGGCGTCGGCGCCGGGCGCCGCCGGCGAGGTCGGGGAAGAGGGCTCGCACGGCCCCGAGCAAGGCGCGATCGCCGGCAAGAACCCCGAGGACCGCACCTACCTGAACTTCGACAAGGTCGAGACGCTGGGCACCTCCGAAGAAATTCCGATCCTGGTGCTGCCGAAAGGCAAGCGCGTCGAATTCCAGATCGCCTCGGCCGATGTGATCCACGGTTTCTGGGTGCCGGAGTTTCTGTTCAAGCGTGATGTGATGCCCAACCCACAGGCCAACAACTCCGACAACACGTTCCAGATCACCGAGATTAAGGAGACGGGCGCATTCGTTGGCCGCTGCACCGAGATGTGCGGTACCTACCACTCGATGATGAACTTCGAGCTGCGGGTCGTCGAGCCCAACGACTTTAAGGCCTACCTGCAGCAGCGCAGCGCGGGCCGAACGAACGCCGAGGCGCTCATCGCGATCAACCAGGCGCCCACCGCCGTCACCACCAAGCCGTTCGAATCCCGACGCGGGCAGATGGCGCCCCAGGCGACGAGGTAGGACAACCCATGCACATCGAAGCCAGGCTGTTCGAGTTCCTCACCGCGTTCTTCGCGCTGTCGGCGGTGGTGTACGGCGTGCTCACCGCCATGTTCGCCAACGGCGGCGTCGAGTGGGCGGGTACCACCGCGCTGGTGCTGACCACGGGCCTGACCCTGATCACCGGCACCTTCTTCCGATTCGTGGCGCGTCGTCTCGACACCCGCCCCGAGGACTACGAGGACGCCGAGATCAGCGACGGCGCCGGCGAGCTCGGCTTCTACGCTCCTCACAGCTGGTGGCCGATCCTGATCGCCCTGTCGTTCTCGACGGCCGCCGTTGGCACCGCGCTGTGGCTGCCCTGGTTGCTCGTCGCCGGCGTGGTCTTCGTGCTGGTGTCGGCGGCCGGACTCGTCTTCGAGTACCACTGGGGCCCCGAGAAGCACTGACCGGCCGCAGGTGCGGAGCCACCGCCCGGGATCAAGGTCACAATCCGGGCGTCACTTGATCCCCGACCCGCGCCGCGCCATCCGTCCTCTCCACGGGGTTGCGTTAGTGTTGCCGAGGCGAAGACAGCCGCGTGAGGCAGGACGAGGCTGCGCCGGTGATGCAGTCGAGAAGGATAGGCGTAGATGAGCGGGCCGAATCCCCCAGGGCCGGACTCTCCGGGATCGGAAGAACCGGAGCAGGAGCGCGGCAGGCACTCCGCACCCGAGGAGAACACCGAAGAGGTCGCCAAGGCCGATCCCGGCATCGATTCCGGGCCCGCGGCCGACGTGCCGATTCCGACCGGTGCGACCGAGGTCCACTCACAGGCGTACTCCGCGCCGGAGTCGGAACAGTTCACCAGTGGCCCCTATGT
>NZ_JAUMSQ010000363.1:0-444 GCF_030519285.1 Mycolicibacterium arseniciresistens | reverse complement strand
CAAGGCCGATCCCGGCATCGATTCCGGGCCCGCGGCCGACGTGCCGATTCCGACCGGTGCGACCGAGGTCCACTCACAGGCGTACTCCGCGCCGGAGTCGGAACAGTTCACCAGTGGCCCCTATGTGCCCGCTGACGCCGCGCTCTACGACTACGACAGCTACGACCCCGCCGTCGATCAGGCCGTCGCCACCTCGCCGCCACGCTGGCCCTGGGTGGTGGGCGTCACGGCGATCATCGCGGCCATCGCGCTCGTGGTGTCGGTATCCGTACTGGTCGCCAGCGACGACCCGGACGACCTCGCCTCACCCGACACCAGCACCACCACCTCGGCTCCAGCCGTGCAGGACGAGATCACCACCACGACACCGCCGCCGCCCCCGCCGCCGAGCAGCACCACGCCTCCGCCTCCGCCGCCGGAGACCGTCACCGTCACCGAGCCGCC